>NZ_JACJTJ010000064.1:0-41351 GCF_014698605.1 Synechocystis sp. FACHB-383
GCTTCCAAGGCTACTTTGGCCTTGAATTGGGGGCTATATCGTTTTTTTGTTTGGCTCATAAACTTTCCTCTATTTCGGTTTTAGTTTAGAGCTTTCTCCCCTGTCCAGTTTTTGGGGGCCACCTCAGGTCAGCGGTTGCTAACGCCCTCAAACTCAGCATCAGCAGCTTGCTTCAACCCGCTGCACCACGATTGTTAGGTTGCTGGAAGCATCGACTGAGCCTGGATTTGTAATTCCGGTGTCTCTATGAGTTGAACAATCTGCTGACATCTGTCCCAAATCTCAGATGCGAAGGGTGAACACGCATCACGGAACGGATATTCATCCTTGTCGGTATAGGTTGTAATCGGCTTCGCTTGTTGAACAATGGTCAAGAAAACGCGGTCTCGCGTTGTTTCCGACAGTTGGTCTTGAGCGATAGAAATCGTATCGAGCCAACGCTCGTATGCACGTTTCGGATGACCCTCAACTGCTTCAAGAGCAGCTAATTGCAAACTCGCAAGGACTTGAGAGCTAGGCTGAGTCAAGCTATCAACAAGAGCTTTATTCTCAGCTCCGAACGGACCACTGATGGAACGAATCAGGCGCTTTTGGACTGCGAGGCAGAGATGCTCGTAGGGAAACAGCCAGCACCCCAGTTGAACCAAGCCATACAGCGCCTCCCAGGCATCAACGTCCAGGGTGCAGCCCAAAGCCCCTTGGCAAAAGTCAATACGACCGCAGTGGCGCAGCCCATATAAGCTTTTGAAGAAAGCATCAATCTGCATCTTCTCACAGTCATCCCGGCTCCATCCCCTTTGGTAAAGCGGGGTAATAAAGC
Organism: Synechocystis sp. FACHB-383; assembly: GCF_014698605.1. NCBI lineage: Bacteria > Bacillati > Cyanobacteriota > Cyanophyceae > Synechococcales > Merismopediaceae > Synechocystis > Synechocystis sp. FACHB-383. The sequence continues at coordinate 821 of NZ_JACJTJ010000064.1, forward strand.
TATAGTCTAATGGTGGTGCAATATTCCATAATTTTCCCCAGAGCTGGCCGGCAACCTGGCTAGAGACTGTTGCGATTAAAGGCTGCAACAGCTTGTCGTGTAAGAAAACCGCATTGCCTGGATTTTGCCAGTGAGAACTTACCCAGAAAGAATCTGGAATATCAAATAGACTTTCAACGACGAAAATCTCAGGTGTCGGCAGATTCAGGTAGCTGTAAGCTTTACCGACTGATACTTGAATTGCTGCCTCAGCCGAAGCGTCGGTGGAAAACGTCAATTTTCGCCACTTCTTCCGGTAATCGGTGAGCTGGTCTTCCTGGGCGGGAGTTAGCTGACTAATTTTCTGGATTTCTTTCATAGGATGGTGAATAGCTCAGACAGCCTACCTTTAGTTGATGGGGCGATCGCCTATAGATCCGTCACGCAGCCTGCGCCATTAATCTTCTAGATAAGCCTTAAGTGAAGTTAATTGTTATGCCTTCGGGGGTCTGCCGGTCAGTAACCTTGGGTGTGGGTAGTCAGCCAGTAACAAAAGGGAAAAAACAGACGATAAGCAAAAGAAAATGTCCGTGACTTGTCTTTATTATTTTTGACCTATCTGACATCCATAGGATGCGATAACGTGCTAAATCTTACGATCTCCTCCGAAGGTGGGCTTTGAGCATTAAGCCTTAACGTATTATTTTGAATAGGATAAATCTTACTCAATTCTTCTAAATGACTTTCGATAGTGTGGATATATTTGCCAGTGAGCACTTGCCAAAATAAGCGACCAAGGCAAAATGAAGCTCGCCAAGAAAAAATGGCATCTTGTAAGTCAATATGACTTTTTTCAAAGAAAAAATGTCCCAGTAATCCTGTTAACTGACTTAAGGGCAATGCAAATAAGAGTAAAGGTTGGTGTAATTGCCAAGCACTTAATAGAAGTCCATAGAAGATGACAATACCCACTAAATGCAACGCGATATTGAGAGGATTTTGGTGCTTTAAAACAAAAATATCCCAATAGTCCGTAAAAGGATGATCAAGAATATGAGTGTTAATTTTGTTTCTTTGACTAGGAGAGGGCATATTAAAATTAGTTGTTGGCTAATTGAGACTCTAAAGTAATTGATTTCCTGAGCATTGACTGGTTAAGAATGAGTATGGGGAAACAATAAAGAGCCATAGGCTTGCTTTCCTAATTGATTGCTTACTTCCCCTCTTTGAACAACTAACTCTCCGTTGATGTAAACAGCATCAATAATCGTTTCCGAACCGCGTTTGACTATCCGTAATTCACCATCTAAATTGGGATCGGCGATCGCCTCCATCGGACTAATTTCTGCGTGCAATGCTTGGGGATTAAGGATGAGTAAATCAGCTTGAGAACCAATTTTAAGAACACCCGTATTTAATCCAAGCCATTGGGCTGGTTCACCTGTAACGCGATGGATTGCAGCTTCAGGAGTTAAAAATCCAGTGGTCATAGCTTGTTTTAATAATGACAGTGCGCCATCGTAATAGCCTAAATTACGCATATGCGCCCCTGCATCGGTAAACCCAGGGAAAATATAGGGATGTTTCATTAGCTCTAGTCGAGGTTGGAGACGATCATTGGCGGCAGTGGTCAACCAGTGTAGATCGGTATCGTATTCAACTAGGGCTTCTATAAAAAAGCCTAGGGGATCTCGGTTTTCCTTGGCTGCCACCTCAGCAATGTTTCGTCCCTCCCAGTCCGCAATCGGACTACGGGTAATGATCATTTGCTCTAATTGACGATGAAAAGATTTGTTTTTACTTCGTTCCCAATCGTTACGAAACTGCTCTCGAAAAAGGGGCGATCGCCACAGATTTTGCCGCTCGACTCGGCTTGTACAACTATTTAACTTGGCCCCCGTTGCAAACTCTTCAAATAAGGGAGTCATTGGCCCTTCTCCATAGACCGTAAAGGGTTCTGTTAAGGTTTGAAACCGCACGTTACCGCCTAATAAATTATTCCATAGAGCCAATAAAGGAGCAAACCCTCGCCATAATTGCCGTGCATGAACAAAATCCAAAGCTGATAGCACAGTCATTTTTAAGGGCTTTTGGCCCAGTCCCATGCCTAAACAAAAAACGTGCCAGAAAGAAGCTAAATTTTGGGGATTGGGAGTTACTTGTAAAACGCGATTGGCTTGACGACACAGATTCGCTAAATAGTCATATTCTGGAAATTGGGCGTGTTGAGAAGGGATGGTATGGGCCGACCATTGACCACTCATCCAATGCCAGGGAAACATATCAATAGAAAACCCTAAAAAACCTGCTTCTAAGGCATTTTGTAGGATATTTCCCATGGTTTTCAATTCGAGGGGGGTTGGTTGGTCAGTTAAACTACGTTCTAGTCCCATAACGTGAGCACGGAGACCGCTATGACCGAGGAGAGGGGCTACATTAGGGCCGAGGGGTAAGGTTTGGAGATGGGCTAAATACTCCCCAGGACTATCCCAAGTGATCGCCTTTTCTAGCCATTTTTGCAGAAAACGATGGGGTAGGGTTTCTACTCGTTGAAACATGGCAGCCAACATGACTGGCTCACCAATTGCAATGGATAAACTACAATTCCCAATAATAACCGTCGTGACCCCATGCCGCACTGATTCTGTTAACCCAGGTGCGACTTCTAATTCCAGATCGTAGTGGGTATGAATATCTAAAAAGCCAGGTGTAACCCAGTGATCGTGGGCATCAATTACTTTTTTCGCTGGTAGGTTTAACTGGGGGGCCAGGGCGACAATTTTGCCCTGGGCAACAGCAACATCTTGCAAGATAGGAGGTGACCCATTTCCATCAAAAACGAGTCCATTTTGAATGACCAGATCCCACATTAGTTTTCACCTCCTCCCACCATTTGCCCATGTTCCACCCGATGCCACACTAGCGATTGACGCACAATACAGAGCTTCAATACCGTTACCAGCATCACTGGAATCCAATGCCCCATATACAATAATCCCCCCACCGTACTATTGAGTAATCCCCAGCCGCGTCGGTTCTCAAATTTAATTAATCCCCGCCCCATCTCTACCATTAAAATCAGCCCTAAAATGGTTTGCAATGGCCACAAAACAGGTAATTGTTCCGTTGTTAGTGACCACGCGCCATCGGCTAATAGTCCTAGCGGTAGCAAAAACTGCAATATCAAAAACATCCATAAATCAATGGCCGCATACCCTCGAATCTGGCAAAGCGGGGCAAAGTAATCTATATAACGCTGATAACCACCTTCTGTCCAGCGACAGCGTTGTTGCCAAAATTGCCGCCAATTTGTTGTCCCTTCTTCGTAAACAGAAGTATCAGGCAGAAAAACAATCTTAAACCTTGCCAAGTAAAGCTGAAAAGTCAAGTCTAGGTCATCTGCGAGGGTGTCTTCATTCCAGCCACCGCACTGCTGTAGGCTTTGGCGAAGAATAAATGTGCCATTTCCACGCAAATCAACCCAGGCCCCTGCGGCTGATCGTTGGCACTGTAAAGCGGCATCAAAACTCTGTTCCCACTGTTGAAATTGGGTTAAATCGTTCATGCCAGCATTGAGCAATTTTTTTCGCAGTTGAACGCCTCCCACCTCTGGCTGATGAAAGGGGAGTACAGCGCGGCGGATCACGTTAGGCTCAAGCCAGGCATCCGCATCAAAAACTCCGATAATTTCGCCAGTGGTCTGGGGAAAAACGGCATTTAATGCCCCCGATTTACCGCCACTGCTCTTGGCGCGACGCAGTACTTTTAAGTGGGGAAATTGGGTCGTTAATTGTTCTAACCGTTGCGGTGTTTGATCTTGACTGCCATCGTCAATGACCCATACTTCTAGTTGGGAGGCGGGATAATCAGAGGCAAAAATACTTGTTACGATGCGATTAAGTACATTGGCTTCATTGCGTGCTGGAATTAAAATCGAGACGGTGAAGGGGGGCAGGTTGGTGGGGTCGCTTACGGCTGGGGTGGGGATTTGCGCTCTCATCAGTCGTCCGCCATAGAGGGCAAAGATCGCTACAACACCAAAGAACAGGACATTACTCCAGGGTTGCCAATGGAGCAAGCTCACAAAGGCCCAGACGGACAGCACCATCAGTGTGAACGGGAGACGGCGATCGCACCTGAAGTTCGGGTTCATAATTAAAAAGGTTCTGAAAGGCCAGGCCTGAGGGTTAGGGTTTCCAAAACCAGATAACCGCCGCCCCAACAATAATGCCAACAACCCCTGCCACTAAAGCACTCCATCGCATTGCACTTTGGGTTACCGCCAGTACCGGATTATCGAGGAGATTAGCGGAAAAATGCAAACTTTGAATTAGCCATCGGTGATTTGCTTTTTGCAGAACCGCCGTCCAACGCAGAGGCATATCATTGTTTTTCCCGTCTTTGAAGTTAAAGGTCGAGGTGGCGGCCCCATAGGCTACTTCTAAATTGGGAGCGAGCAGGATGCGATCAGTGTGTTCATCCAGAGTCATGGTGATGCTCTTAATGTTCGTCTGAAATTGATTTTCCCAATAACGTTGAAAATCCTCCACGCCATGAAACACCTGATTATCTACGGTGGTAATGGTGAAATCGGGATGGAGATAGGGTTTAACTTGGTCAAAATTGCGATGATTGAGGGCATCCAGAGCAATCTTGCGGGTTTCTAGGATGAGTTCAATATCCTCAGAGGGTAGAGACATAGGACGCGACAGAGAGAAAAAGGTGATTACTTTAGAATCCTTTTGGTATCGTTGAAATACCCCGGATGTTTAGAGTTTAGTCGGGAATTTTGAAATTAGGCGATCGTGATTTAGGAATTGTAAAACTTGTCCAACCTGTTAAACTGTCAATCCTGGCTTCAATGGAGTCGAGTCGTTTTCCGGTATCGGTCACTTTCTGGTCAATGATGCCGATCGCCTTTAAACCCCTAGATAACCCTTAAGTAAAGTCGGTTCTTATGCTCCCACATTGGGGGTCCGCCGGTCAGTACCTTGGGTATGGGTCGTTAGCCTTCGTCCGGCGGGGGGGTGGGGAGGCAGTAAAAAAAGGGAGGGAAGACGGCGATAAGGTGCCGGGAATCACATCTTTATTTTTGCCTTCCTGATATTAAAGTTTATTTTTTTATCAAAATTAATTCTTTTTTCTTTGGGTTAAATAAAACTAAAAATATGCTCAAATGCTTGCTGAGCAAGGGATTGGGCAAAACATTTTAAACACATTTTTTATAATGGGTATAAGAATGCGTTCAAAATATTTTCATTGAGTCTTTGAAATATAGGATTGAGTATGGATAGATTCCCCACATCCTCAATGCACGGTGGTAATCCACGGTGTCATCAAATTTGAACCCCACAGAAAGCCCAGCTTTAGCCGGGCGGACTCCAGTTCCCATTAGTGGCCAGCAAAAACTAGCCTATTCAGAGCAGCGGTCGTGATCAGCTTTGGCTAAGATAGGTTGGAAAATCCGTGTATCCTGCTGAATAATTTCCCTCTGTCCCATTCCAAACTTTGGGATCAGGGTCTGGAGCTAAAGCCCAGCCATTGGCAAAGCGTTGTACCAGATCTGGATTTGAAATATAGGGACGACCAAAGGCAATTAGATCAGCGCTTCCTTCGACAATTGCCGTTTCTGCAGTAGCTTGGGTATAACCACAATTCCCCATCAAGGTTCCGGAATAAACTGCTCGAAAATCAGCCAAAGTTAATGGTTCTCCCAGGTTATGGAAGCCAAATGCTAGACCATCTACGATATGCAAATAGCCCAGATTGTAGACGTTTAAGCGTTGTGCAAAATAGGGAAAAGCTTCTCGATAATCGGGGGATCCCATATCATTAAAAACCCCATTGGGAGATAGACGAACCCCCACCCGTTGGGACGGAAACACCGTTAAAACAGCTTCAGTCACTTCTTGTAAAAAACGGAACCGATTTTCTAAACTACCCCCATAAGCATCATTACGTTGATTGGTTTTAGACTGCAAAAATTCATCAATTAAATAGCCGTTGGCTCCGTGGATTTCCACCCCATCAAAGCCGGCTTCCTTAGCTCGCACAGCGGCTTGGCGATAATCTTCTACTGTGGCAGTAATCTCTTGGACAGTTAATGGCCGGGGTGTCTGATGAGCCTGTTTTCCATCCGGGGTGTGGATATAGTCACCGTTGATGGCGATCGCCGAGGGAGCAACGGGTAAACCCAAATGGGGATGAAAAGATTGATGGGAAGCCCGGCCACAGTGCCAGAGTTGCAGAAAGACTTTCGATCCTGCGTGGTGAATTCCCTGTACAATCGCCTTCCAAGCTTGAACCTGGGCATCATTATAAATACCAGGGGTGTTATTCCAACCGATGCCAATTTCAGAAACTACCGTAGCTTCGGTAATTATCAAACCCGCATTGGCCCGTTGGCAATAATATTTCACCATTAGGGACGTGGGAACCCGATCATCCCCGGTTCTAGCTCTAGTCATAGGAGCCAATACCACCCGATTTTTCAGGGAGAGATCACCAAGCTGATAGATGTCAAGTAAAGAAGTCATAAAAAATATTTACCAATGAGTTGAGGTCAATAAACTAAATAGATGTTTTCGGTGCTATGAGATGGCCTCCAAAAGTCCACTTCTAGTCCTTTCGTCTAAGCGCGAATATGGGTTAAAAATTCTGTCCACCGCCGCCAAATTGCTCTGACGACTTTCCGTTGCTGAAAAACGTGTAAAACGACAACGGTGAGGAAGAGATAGGACAACCAAAAATGGAGTGATCGCCCGAGGTCAACACGAGCTTCATTTTCTGAAAATAAATCGGGAACGGTCATTCCCAGAAAAAAAACATTACTGCTTTTGAAAGAGTTGGAAAAAAATAAGCCACTGAGGGGAACAGCCAGCATGAATAAATACAACAGAGAATGTAGGGTCACCTTGCGCCACCATGCCGTTGAGAAACGAGGAGTGCGACGGGAATACTTTTTCCACCAGACTCGCAACAAAACTAGAATGCGCCAGAGCAGTAAACCGATGACAAAAACTCCCAATCCTTTATGAAAATCATATAGACCAGAGCGAATGGGAACCTCCCGTGACAAATCCGCCATAATCAACCCTGTGGGAAATAAACAGAAGTAACACCACGACATACTCCAATGAAGTGCCATCAGGTGTTGATACGCAGAGGTTAGGCGACCAGGGGTCTGAAAAAATGAAAGCCAAGATAGGGGAGACATTGTTTTTTATCAAAAAGTGAACCTGAGTGAAAAAGTGGACAATCCGGAAGGGTCGAAAACTAAGGGGAATGTCCAAATACTGATTACTGGATTCCAGCCTCTAAAAATTTCTTTGCTCAAAAAATCAACCCTTGAAATGCTTATCCTGTAAGGATTTTGGAAAATAAATTTTCTGTAATTGTAGGTTTTGTTCAAGATGCACATGGTAGTCCTAATTTGACAATGGTTTGTTAAGTGGATGATGGCTTCTCATCAGCAAAAGATGGGCCGCAGGCACATAGTACAATGCCAGTAAAGTTGCGCCCCCCAATCCCCCCGCTAAGGCGATCGCCAAGGGAGGCCAAAATCCAGTTTCATCCAACAGCAGTGGAGTGAAGCCAATAATGGTGGTAAAGGTGGTAGCAAGGACATGACGGGTGGCTTTCAAGACAACGGTGGAGGTGGCTTGGGCATGGCCCACGCGAGCTAAGGGGTTTTCCTGCAACGCAGCCAGAACCACAATGGAATCGTTAATAGCTAAGCCGATTAAGCCCAACGTTCCTAAAATGGCGGTAAAGCCAAAAAGTGCTTGGAACAGCCACAGGGCAAGGGCGGCTAAACCCACTGACCATAGGGCTACCGAGCCAATCAGGGCGGCTAAGCGGAAGGAATTGAAGGATAGGATTAACGTCGCAGCCATGGTCACCACTAAAATTCCTACCAAGCCCAAAAGATTAGCCACCGCTGTCCCCTGGGCATCGGCTTCGCCGCCATAAGCTAGGTCGTACCCTGGCGGTAACAAGAAATTTTGAGCTTGCAGTTGTTCCTGCAATTGCGCCAAAGTATTAGAAGGTAAAGCTCCAGCGGTTAAAAAGCCTTGCACGGTATTAATTCGTTTACCGTTATAGCGATTGATTTGCGCCACGCCTGGCACTAGCGTCATATCGGCGATCGCCGTGAGAGGGAGCAGTTCACCGTTGGGGGTGAGTAGATCCAAGGAACGAATCTGAGCGAGATCTTGACGGGTAGAAGAATTGACCCGGACACGAACCGGAATATCTTCGGTAGCTTCCAAAACAGATCCCCCAGTTACCCCTTCTAGCGTGGCCTGTAATTGATTGGCGATCGCCTGGTGATCTAACCCCACCAAACGGGCTTGGACTTCATCCACCTGTAACGCGAGTTTCGGCAAAGCTTCCGAGAGATTCGCTTGGGTGTGAATCACATTTTCTATCGTGCTTAATTCCCGCCGTAACTGATCGCCGAGTAACCTCAATTCCCGTAAATTTGACCCAGATAACCGCAATTCAATGGGAGCGGCCAGGGGCGGGCCCTGTTCTAACTGTCGCACCAGTACCTGCGCTTCGGGAAAAGCTTGGGTTAGGGCCTGTTGAAGGTTTTGGATAAGGTTGCGGAGATTGTCCTTAGAGCGGAGTTGGACAATACCTTGGGCATAGTTGGCCGCATTTTCTCGGTCGGGAATAACGTTATAAAAAAAGGCGGGGGCGCTTTCCCCCAGAAACCAGTGAACATCAGCTACATCAGGATATTCCAGGATTAAGTCCCGGGCCTGTTGAACTTGGGCTTGGGTAGCAGTAATGGCAGTGGCGGCGGGTAACGTCCATTGGATTTGAAACTGGTCGCGGTTGGTGGGGGGAAAAAATTGCTGCTCTAGCTGGGAAAATTGCCAAAATCCCCCTAGAGGTAAAACTAAACAGAGACCAATGGTTAACCAAGGTCGTCGAAAAAGCCCCCCCAAGCTCCAACGGTAAGCACGGGCCAAAGCGGCATGGCTCACCCCGGTTTGTAGCCATGGGTAGCGCTGAAAGGGTTGCCACGGTGCCATTTTGCCGGCAAAGGTGACAATCACCGTGAGGGATAACAGTAGAGAACTGACCAGGGCGAGGATGACGGTTGCCCCGATCGCCCCGATAAATTCCCCTGTGGCACCGGGGGAAAAGGCAATGGGCACAAAGGCCAAGACTGTGGTTAATGTGGAAGCCAGAAGAGGAATCCAGAGGTGTTGCACTGTGTCGGCAACAGCTTTTTCCGGTGGCATCCCCTGCTGGAGGTGGTGCTGTACTTCATCTACCACCACAATGGCATTATCAATCAATAACCCCAAGGCAATGATCAAGCCGGTGACAGACATTTGGTGTAGGGGGATGTTCAACGCCCCCATGGCCCCAAACACCATCAACGTAGCTAGGGGTAACGCCGTTCCCACCACCAAGGCCGCTTTAAGTCCCAACATTGCCAGTGACACGACAATCACTAACCCGGAACTGACCAGCAAGTTTTGCCAGACCCCATTGAGCCGTTGCTGTACATACTGGCTTTGGTCTAACACCACCGTCAGCCCCAGCCCTGCTCCCAGATCCTGTTCAAAGGTCATTAACACTTTTTGGGCCTGCTTGGCCCATTGATCCACCCGGACTGAAGATTCCACCGTAGCCGCAATGGCGATCGCCGGTTTGCCACCAATCAAGGCCAAGGAGGAGGGAGGAGCTTGTACCCCTTTACTGACTTGGGCGATGTGACCCAACCGTTGGCTTTCGCCGTTAGTAGCAACTTTGATCGGAATTTGGCGAATTTGCTCTAGGGTTTGCAAATTACTATCGATTTCAATTAACAAATTGGTTTGATGACTACGAAGTTGTCCGGCGGACACTTTGGCATCACTGGCAGCAATTTGCTGGGCTAAGGCCCTGGGAGTCAGGCCTAAACGAACCAGATCCGCCGGTTGTATTTCTACTTGAATTTCTTCCGGCACATCCCCCACCATTTCCACTTGCTTTGTCCCCGGTAACTCCCGGAGTTGCTGCACTAGGCGATCGCCGACCCGTTGAAGAAGATTAAAATTGGCGGGACTGTCCAGTTCCCAGGTCAAGCCCACAATTAAGGCATTGGCAACGGGGTCACCCGCCTCGTATTCTGGTTCACTGGCGTCTGACGGCAGCAAGGGCACCACATCGTTTAACTCGCTACGCACCTTTGACCAGACTGGGTCAACATTTTGAATGGCCTCGTCCAATTCAATTTCAATGATGGATAAGCCTCGACTCGACGTAGATTCGATGACGGAAATTTCTTCAAGTTCCAGGAGCTTATCTTCAATTTTTTCGGTAATCAGCGCTTCCACCCGTTCCGGGGTTGCACCGGGCAAACTGGTGGTAACGGTACCAAAACGCTGTACCAGTTCCGGGTCTTCCATGCGGGGCAGGGTAAACAAAGCAGTAACGCCCCATACCAGCACCAGAATCAGGGTCAATAGTAACAGCCGGCCATTGCGATAAAAAAGACTAAACATGGGCATTTTCCCTACTGCACCGTTACTGTTTGCCCCGTCACCAGGCGATGACTACCACTGCTAATCAGGCGATCGCCAGGTTGTAATAGCCCCCGCACCAAACTGCGATCTCCTTGGGTGTGGAGCACTTCTACATCTTGGCGAGACACAATGTACTGATGGGGTTGGGGCTGTTTTGCTCCCAAAACATAGACCGACCATAAACCCTGTTCCCCCGGCACCAAGGCAGTGGAAGTAACCCAAAATCCCTCTAAAGGCTGGGTTTCAGTAACGTCTAACTGGGCCGTTTCCCCCGCCCGCAGTCGGGTTGGGGCATCGTTTAACTGCAGAATGGCGGTGGTGGTGCGGGTACTACTATTGAGCGCAGGCAAGAGAGCTGTTACCGTACCGCTGTAACCTTGACCCCGGACGTTAACTGAATAGGTTTGTCCTGCCCGCATTTGGCCGGACAGATTGGGGGGAATACCAATGTGAGCTTCCGGCATGCCCGCCGCCACTAAACGAAACACTGGACTGCCCGCCCCCACCACCATGCCCGGATCAACCAGGCGATCGCCAATGGTGCCAGAGAAGGGCGCTAGAAGTTGCGCTTTAGAGATTTGAATCTCAATTTGGCGAATTTGTGCGTCTAACCCTTGAATACGAGCCTGTTGGCCGGCGATCGGTTCGGGACGGCTACCGTTATTGAGTTTGTCTAAATTGCTTTGGGCGATTTCTAAACGACGTTTGAGGGAAGCCTCTGCCACCCGTTCCTCATCCAACTGCTCCAAGGAAATTGCCCCTTCCGCATAAAGCTGTTCCCGCCGTTGGGTTTTCAAGCTTGCCAAGGTCAACTGTTCTTCTAATTCTGCCACTGCCCCCTGCCCCGCCGCAATATCTTCCCAACGGGAGCCATTGTTCAACTCTGCCAATCCCGCTTGTAGTTCTAAGCGCTGGGCTTCTAATTCTGCTTTTTGCGCTTTTAACGTCCGAGTATCTAGCCGCGCTAAAGGTTGACCCTCCATGACTTCCGCCCCTTTATCCACCAGCAACTCCGCCAAAGTTCCCCCCTGTTCAAACCCTAAGTCGCTTTGCTTGCGGGGAACAATTTCGCCAGTATAGGTGCGTTTTACCTGATAACCCCTAACCGGCTCAACGGGACTCACCGTAACGGGCAAAGGCGCTTTTTCGCTTACCGCCGAGGCCATGGCCGTGACATTGGAGGTACTTTGTTCTTGCCCCAACCACCACCAGCCCACTCCCCCCGCAGCTATGGCGATCGCCACCCAGAGAAGTAACCGCCGCCAACGTCCGCCGGTATTTCTCTGCTGAGGCGGTTCGGCGATCATGAACGGAGTTGCTTCAACAATCACTGTCGGAGATGGGACAAGGGAAGCGGTAACACGGGGATCAACAGTCATACAAAACTCTTTTTTAACAACAAAGTTTAGACAATTTGTTGAGTAGCTGCCGTCAGTCTATACTCAACTAATTGGATATGTCAATCGCCCGTTCTGGGTTTTTTATTGCTATGGCCCTTGCCCACACCATCCTGTCGATTTTGATTGAGTTGCCCGCCAGTGGTTACGACATTGGCAAACGTTTTGAAGACGGTATCAGTTGTTTTTGGCAAGCTAGTCAACAACAGATTTATCGAGAACTAGGCAAAATGGAAGGGGCTGGTTGGGTGTCTAAGCATACGGTGCCCCAGAAGGGAAAACCGGATAAAAAAATTTATTCGATCACCCCAGAAGGCAAGCAAATTTTATTGCACTGGTGTTTACAGCCGACGGAACCAACGCCGATTCGGGAGGATTTATTGGTCCGAATTATGGATTTTCCCTATGTGAAATCTGACGTTATTCTGGGGGAGATCCAACGACGTAAGCTTTTACACCAACAGCATTTGCAACATTTTCGGGAAAAGCAGGCGCATTATTTAGAGCATGGGCAGTTTAAGGATGATCCCCCTTCAGCCCGAGATCGGTACCGCTATCTAACCTTGTTACGGGGAATTCGTTTTGAGGAGAGTTGGGTGGATTGGTGTGATGAGGTGCTTGAAGCATTAGGCAGTTGAAGCCTTTTCTGGCGATCGCCACGAGGCATTCTCTTGATTCATCCAACAAACAAAGTTAATCAAGGTTTTGGTCTTGGGGAAGGCAGCCAAGATATCGGCATGTTCATTGTTTCGTCATACTTTTCATCACACCGCCCATGATTCGCACCCGCGCCCATCGTGGCAAAGGTACAAGGGAATAAGTGAGGAGTTTTGATAAAAATCCCGGCAGCACTGTGGACTTTCGCCCCAATGCCTTCAAAGTCCCTTCGGCAACCTCGCCAGCACTGAGAGCTTTTCCCATCTTCATCCCGGCGCGATCGCTAAAACCGCTGTTAGTGGGGCCTGGGGCAGAGGCAATGACGTCAACACCAATAGGTGCAAGTTCCACATACAGGGCTTCAGCCAGTGTTTGCACATAAGCCTTGGTCGCTGCGTAGTGAGCGGCAAATGGTGTTCCCTGAAACCCCACGATCGAACTCATCAATACGATGCCGCCTCGTCGTTGCTTGGCAAACCGCTGTGAAAAGTGCCAGGTTAGCCCCAAGAGTGATCGGCAGTTAACATTCAGCATCTCCATCTCTTGTTCCAGTTGGGAATTGAGAAACGCCCCCGATGTCCCAAAACCTGCCGCTGCCACCAGTAAACCGACATCTAAATCGTGAGTTTGCGCCGCAAGGATTTCCATGCTCGTCTCCACCGATAAATCCTGAATTACCAAGCGCACCTCAATCCCATAGCGATCGCTTAAATCCTGAGCCATCTGCTTTAAAATCGTTTGCCTCCGCGCCACCAAAACAAGATTCAATTCCGACTGAGCCAACCTCAGTGCCATTTCTCGACCAATGCCGGAGGATGCGCCTGTGACGACAGCCCAAGGACCATATCGGGTCTTTAGTCGCTTTTGCAAATTTCCCATGCTAACTCATGTTTTTGTGTTCAATTTTTTGAGTACAAGAACTAAGATATACTCAGATCACGAAATCCGTCAAGCGATTTTTAGTCCCATTTTTTCTAGAACTGGCATTTATGGCTCTCAAACATACGATCCTGGCATTTCTATCGCGACAACCCCTGAGTGGCTATGAAGTCGCAAAAGAATTTGCTGAAGGATTTGGGGGTTGCTTTTGGAAGGCGAGTCAGCAACAGGTGTATGCCGAATTGAGCAAATTAGAGAAACAAGATCGCGTCATCTATGAGGCGATTCCCCAGCCCGGACGCTTAGATAAAAAAATCTATTCCATCACTGCCAAAGGGCAAGAAGAACTGATTGACTGGTTAACCCAACCCACGGAACCCACTGCCATCCGTGAGGATCTGGGTGTTATAGGATTAGCGGGGCATCTCGTGCCTAGTCAGATGGTTGTTCGCGAAATTGAACGCAGACAAAAACTGCATCGCGAAATGGCGCAGCATTTGAAAAAAATGGACGAACACTTTGCCAAAAATTTGGATTTGCTCGAACTTAAAGATCTGTATATGCACCTCGTCATCCGTCGGGCAATTCGCTATCAAGAGGACTGGGTAGCATGGTGTGATGAATCACTTAAGGCAATCAATCGGGTTGTGGATAATTTGGAAGATTAGAATTCAAAACGAGTGGGCGATGCTGCTATGAATTTAGCTCTAGTTTTCTCTCCCGGTTTAACCCGCAAACAATCTTCACGAAAATGTAACTTCATAAGAGTAAATCCAGCGTTAGGCGATCGCCAACTAACTCTTGGCACTGTCCTTTTAAGGAGTGAAGTGGCAAAAGCCTCTACAGGTAAGTATTTCTGCAATTTCGACAGGGCGGTCAATGAAGCCCATGGCCATAGCCGGAGTGGTATTTTTTCCCAGACTTCCATGAGGACGGAACCAGTTGTGTAGTAACCTCTGCACGTTAAGGGCTCTCTGCAATCCCTCTAGTTCCTTGGCATAGTGGTTTTGTCGCCGGCGGTAGGCGGTCCCCCGACGTCTCAGGGCGCTGTTTAATGCCTCTAAATGATTGGCATGTACTTCTGATGATGGACTAATTGCCGTAAACGGATGCTCTCGAAATACCCATTCGACCCTTGGTTTGCCCTGAGACCCCTTAATCTTCATCGCCACTTCTACCCCTTCACGCCATACCTTCTTGTAGGGGTAAGCATCTGTGGTCATCTTACCGGGCAAATAAATACTCGCTAATTTCCATAATTCCTTCCCATATCGTCTTTCACCATCGGTGAACCACCGCATCCACTGACTCGGTTCTCCCCACCCCCAAGCAGTCTTTACTCCCTGCTCGAACAACCTCCTATCCTTGATTCCGGCTTTGGCTTCTAACCAGTATCGACTTTCTCTCTCCATGAAACTAATTGTCCAACCTTCTGATTTTTCGGGGGGGAAGGTTTTCACCCACTCTGGTGTAGAGTTCATCTCCTTCTATCGTTATTTCCCCTCCCTCTGGGGCTTTAGGTGACCATTTTCCTAGCTGATTTGATAAGCGTTTTTCCCAGGTTGTAATACTGCTGGGCGATTTCCCTAGAACTCTGGCGGTGGCTCTGATTCCGAGTCCTTCCCCTCTTACCCTGAGCGCCATCTCTACCTGTGACCCTGGTGTTCTCAATCGAGCCATGGGGGTTCCACTACGCTCGTTGAATCGACGACCACATTCATTACACAAATAACTTTGCACTATCTGTCTCGTCTTCAGCTTCTTTCTTCCATTTTTCACTACCCGTTCACTTTCACAATAGATACAGTTCATTTTTTTCAACCTTATACTGCGTAACAATTCTAGCTCTCACTCCCTAAGCAGACAATGCCAACAAGTTAAATGGCATAATTAACAAAATAATTAGTTTTAGCAATTGCAACGGGGCAAAAATTAAGGCCTCTATTCCCACTTTGTTCAATAATATTACTAAGGTATTGTTAATTTTTATTTTTGATATTGGATCAGAGCTTTCGGTGTTTAATTTAAAACCTTAACGTAAAAATTTATTATCTAAATGTTTACTTCTATACGCCGGCTATTTGACCAGTTTTGGAATAAATCTAGAACAGTTAAGAATGAACCCCTAAACAAGGTCAGCTTAATTGTAATTATTTTTATTGACATTTTTATTCTTGTCAATGTTTTTACCGGCATAGAAGACATTGGCCAATGGTATCTTCAACCAAATTTAGTCTATCCTTGCCATGCTGCTTGGCAAAATTATCAAACCCAAACAACTGCTGGCAAAAATTTTCAAATTATTCAGGAAGCTATTGCCACTGACCCTATCGAGCAATACAATTTAGAGCAAAGTTTTAGAGAGTCAGAAAATGGGCATCTTGGGCAAGTTAGTGAAGTCTGTTTAACCTATGCCCAGTATCACGATAAAATTCAAACCACCGATAATCAAAATCTTATTATTAAGATTAATCAGACCGTAGCTCAAATTAATGATCTAGAAGAATCCAATAATACCATCCGCTCCCAGTATGACTCGACATTATTAGAAAAAATTGCTGGTCAAGGGAAGGAAAATTCAATTAATCAAACCCCTCCAGAAAAAGCCAAGCAACAATTAAATCAAAATATTGCTAAAATTGCCAGTTTAAAGCAGGAAATTACCCGCCTAGAACAACAACTTTTGGCAAAACCAGAAAGCGTCAATTTTCTTAATTTTATTAATCAAAAAGAGGTCTGGGCGGACTTAAATCAGAGTTATCTCAATGCGATATTTTGGTATCCGACTATTCGGTTTCTTTTCCAAAGTCTATTTTTAATACCTTTAATTGTAACTGCCCTTTGGGTTCATAGTTTTGCAGTCAAAAAAGGCTATGGATTAGTGGCTTTGATTAGCTGGCACTTGCTAGTTATTTTTCTTATTCCCCTAATTTTAAAGGTCTTTGAATTTCTACAATTTGGTCTTATTTTTGATCTCGTCTTTAATTTTATTGAAGCTGTTTTTGGTGGATTAATTTTTGCCATTAGTTATCTATATATTTTGTTTATTCCTTTGGTGGGATTTGGCGTTATTAAATTTTTCCAAAGATTTGTTTTTAATCCTAAAGGTCAAGCAGCTAAACGGTTTCAAAAATCCAGTTGTGTAAAATGTGCGAAGCGAATTCGCCCCCAGGATTCCCATTGTCCCCACTGTGGTTATTATCAATATGTTGAATGCCTAAGTTGTCATGCTCTTACCTATCAACATTTACCCCACTGTAAAGAATGTGGTGCTCCCCAACGGCAGAGTAAATAACCTTCAAGTCTAGTTGATGAAAAATGACTGTGGTAAAAATAATGACACATTAAGATTGGCAATAGTTTACATCGCAATCGTTAATCACTCGTGTGGTAATGAAGCTGTTGTAAGTTTGGTTTGATGGTACAGCATTTTTTGAATTTTCAAACAAACCTGACCGCTTAAAGAGAAGCCATTTATCTTGCTTTCAGCAAATAAAAATTAATCTTAGTCAACAACTTCGCTTGGGGATTGCTAATCATGTCGAAAAGAGACTGATAATCCTTATCCGCAGCAGCATAAGCAGAGGCAATATCTACCATTGCTAAGGACTGGAATTCAGAGTCAGTGATGTCATTGACTATGGCAATGGCTTGGTCATAGTTGCCTAAACTAGCATAGGTAGAGGCAATATCTTTCATCAGTGTGGATTGCAAATTAAGCTCAGTCAGGGTCAAATCCTTCATTTCTGTGGATGAAACAATTAGTAAAATTATCGCTTTAAGGTTACTTCCATATTTTTGAGCAGAACATCATCTGGTTGAGATGCTATCCACCAAATTAAGGTAAAACCAAAAACAAATGCTAACCATGTAATAGCAAAAGCTAAGACAAATTTTACTGAGCGATGAATCCCAAATGAAAGAGTAGATGTTGCAGGATTTTCTGGATTATATCGAACCTTTACTGATGAAGCGTGCTCTAATTTATTGAGAATATCTTGGTGTGCCTGTCTGCCGCTACTGGAAGCATATCCAAATGCCAATCTGGAACTGGTATATGTCCGGCCCATGACAGAATAACGATACTCCACCTCTACCCCATAAGTTGTGCCATCGCTGTCTGAGTTCTCGCGAAGAGACAGATTGGTAATTGTGCCGGTTACAGATGGCCAATTAGATGCTTCGACTGATTGCTTGGCAGAGTTGATACCAGACCAAAGCAGACCAAACCCAACAGCGTAAAAGATGCTGATAAATAGAGAGAAAAAGAGCTTATCCATAACAGTTAATATTACAAAGGGGGTGTACAAGCTAACATCATTAGACTCCTCCAACCTCTGCTGATTTTTTTGCTTCCACTCAGGGGGCCTCTGGTCAGGGTCAAACCTTGGGCCTGAACTAGTTAGCCTTTGTCCAGCAGGGGTGGGGAGGCAGTAAAAATGGAAGGGACTACGACAATAAAGAGCTGGAACCATATCTTTATTGTCGTCTTTCTGATTTTAAAGTTTATCCCCCCAGTTGAGTTGAAAATCCTCTTTATTTTGATTAGGAGCCAGGATGATAGCTAAAACCGATTTACAATCTCTCTTGTCAGCTCCCACAATGACTACTGCCGAAGCATTGTCTGTTTATGATTCCTTGGAACCTGTGAATTTGGCTTTTATGACAGGGCGTTGGCAGGGCAAGGGAATTTCCACTAATCATCCTATGGATGGCATATTGGAAATGATTTGTTGGTATGGTAAGGAGTTTATTGATTCAGAAACTGTTCATCCTTTGTTGTTTCAAAATACCGAGGGAGAAATTTTCAAACTGAAGCCAGATCCCACTGTAATGGCACTCTCCCTAAATTTTCATATCAATCGTTATCCATGGGTAGCTCCAGGTCTGCGTTGGTTTAATCGTTTCTTTAAAACTGAAGTTAGCCAAGCACGTTTGCGAATGATGGAAAATCGTGGTGTAGTTACCGCCACTATGATTTACGATTATTTACCAATTAATGATTCTTTTAAGAAAATTGACGATAATTCCGTATTTGGTTTGATGGATTATAAGCTCATCCCCCAGCCTTTTTTCTTTTTGTTACAACGGTCTGTTCTTCAAGCCTGATAAAATTCCCCCCCACTTTTTTGGCGATCGCCTACATCCTCAATGCACGATGGTAATCCACGATGCTATCAAATATACATCCCACAGAAAGCTGGGCGGACTTTGTTTCTCATCAGCGATCAAAAACATGATCATGATGAGCACCAGCCACTACATTGCAACTAATGCCAGAGTCTCCCAATGTTTTCAAAAACGCTGCGGTAAACCCAGCAGCTTACATATTGGGGTTTATGACCATGGTTATCCAAGCACATCGAAAAAGTATTGGTAAATTGTTTTGCAAATATTTCACTCACAACAAGCAACAAATCTCTTGAATAGTACACAGGAACGATTTGATGATTTGATTTTTAAAAATTCATAGATTACCAAGGCAAAATTTCTCCATTAGAATGCCAAAACGTTCCCGTATTTTCTAGATTTAATTGCTCAATACGACTAAGTAGTCCTTTAACAGATTCTTCGGGTGTAATTCCCTGTGTATTAAAATTTGTCATACGAGTCTTGACTAAGCCAGGATGAAGAATCGCCACCGCAATCTGACGATGTTTTAAGTCAATAGATAAAGATTTACCTGCCATTGAAAGTGCAACTTTTGACATTCGATAACCATAGGAATCACCTGAAGTATTATCTTCAATTGACCCCATGCGACTGGTCATGATAATAATCTTAGAACCTGCTTTTAAATTAGGTACTAACGCACGGGTTAATCTTAAAGGAGCAAGGGCATTCACTTCAAATTGCCGACGAATACTATCAATATTTAAATTGTCTAACCCAAAGCTTTCTGCAATACCAGCGTTATTAATCAAAACATCAATCGATTGGCCATCAAGTCGCTCCACTAAGCCGGCAATATCTGTTTCTGAGGTAAGCTCAACATCTGTTTCGACTGACACTTCCAAATTCTTTAATTCGTCCGAAGTCGAGCGACAGACAGCAATGACGTGATCCCCTCGCTTTTTTAGTTGACGACAATATTCTAAACCGATGCCTCGATTTGCCCCTGTGACTAAGTAAGTACTCATTTTTTCTAATAGTGAACAATAGTAAATAAATAAATCCGAAAAACACAAATATAATCAGCCGTTAACTCTTTTGATTGGCTGAAAGAAAATAATTTATCGGAAGCAACATTTTTGTTAAACTCAACTTTATCCATTCAGGAAGCATAGCAAAGTAAATGTAATTAGATAGGAAATAACTGGGCAGAAACTTTCATTATATGGGTCTTGATGACAGATGTAGGAAAGATCTGGAATTACCATAATCGTTACCTGAACAAGGCTAAAGTGTCCACCTCAGATCTCTCTGTCGATAAGTCAGCGCCTCGGCACAAACTTCATTAAGATTAGGGGCTGCCCCGTCGCATTGTGGTGAGAACTGCTCACTGGAACAAAACCGTAGCGGCTGTAGAATCGTCGCCCGACCTCGTTCTGCTCAAACACTTCCACGTTCAGAGCGCCTCGGAGTTGTACTGCATGATCCATCAGCGATCGCCCCACTCCTTTGTCCTGCATTTCTGGATCCACAAAGAATCCGCCGACGGTTTGCCCTAGCAGGGAAATGAAGCCCACCACTTCTCCCTGATGTTCGTAAACCCAGGTTTCGGCCATTGGCAGATAAAGATCGACAATGTCGGATCGCTCTTGCTGGAAGTAGTTGGCTGGTAGGAAATAATGGGCGATCGCCGCTGCTCGATACCACACCGTCAGCAGTGCAGCCTGATCAACTTCCTGATAAAGGCGAATCTTCATGGACTATAGAGCTTTAAATCTGATTGGTAGCCATTTCTTGTCCTAGTTAGCCCAAGGGTAAGCGATTAAGCTCTTCTCGATGCTGCCGCCACTGTGGGTAAAAAGTATCTATCAATCCCCAGAAGCGGTCATTATGCCTATGTTCCAGCAAGTGGGTCATTTCATGGACTACCACGTACTCCAAGCACGCTAGCGGCTTTTTTGCTAACTCTAGGTTGAGCCAAATACGCTGAGCTCTAGAGTTACAGGTACCCCAGCGGGTCTTCATACGTTTAACGCCAAACTCACGCACCTCAACCCCCATAATAGGTTCGTACTTGGCGATAAGGGCTGGAATGATTAACTTCAACTGTTGGCGGTACCATTCACTGATTAGGTGGTGGCGCTTGTTCTGGGAAGTATGGGGACGAACGTAAAGCTTTAGAATCTGGGGAGTCAAGTTGACCTCCGGTGGACCTTGGTGTTCTATGACCTTCAATAGGTAGCTTTGTCCACAGAAGAAGTGGTTTTCTCCGTTAATGTATTGCCTAGGTGCTTCTCTGTCTCGGGCTAGTATTTTCTGCCGTTGTCGCTTGATCCAACTCAGTTTGGAAAAAACAAAAGCACGAACAATATCTGGGTTCATGGTCAAGGGGGCTGACACCCGCACCTCACCGTCGGGGGGGTGTACGGTTAGACGAACGTTTTTGATGGGTTTGTAGATGATGACAATGCCCAGATCCTCCAGTTCCAGAAATGTCTTTTTAGTATTCACATTTTTTCTTGGCGACATTAAAAACGATCCCGTCACAGACTTCAAGGTTGCTTATCGAGGCGGTATTGAAACAGCGTTACAACTCAATTTTGGGTTACAGGCTCAGGCTTGGCAACAGAATCACAAATCTATCAGCACCCCCTGCTTACAAACATTTGTATTTAATGCCAAATTGAGATGCTCCCGTCTGTCATACTGCCTATCTGAAAAATGGGTTTAAAACGCCGTCCTTCAGGAAGGCTTTAATTGGCAGGTGCAAGTTTTACATACAAAATATCTTGTGTAAGCTAAAATTTAAGTATGTTAACTATGACCTACGCCTACAAGCTGAAACCAACTCCACAACAAGTGTTAGACATAGAGGAAAACCTCAATGTCTGTCGCAAGGTGTGGAACTATGCCCTGCGAGAACGCAAGGATTGGTGTGCTTCTCGTAAGTCTCCGGTTAATGCTTGCTCGATTCGAGGTGAATATATCCTCTCTGCCGACGAGCCCTTTCCTGATTACCATATCCAAGCAAAACGCTTGACAGAGGCAAGAAAACACATTCCTGAATTAGCTAACACCCATTCCCAAATACTTCAACAAACCTTGAGGCAGTTGGATCGGGCTTGGGATGATATGCACAAAAGAGGTTTTGGTTTTCCTCGCTTTAAAAAGCGGCACAATCTGCGTTCATTTGTCTTCCCTCAGTTAGGGAAAAATCCGGTGTCCGCAGAAGGGATCAAACTTCCGAAAATTGGCATAGTGGGGTGGTACTATTCCCGTCCTATTCCTGAAGGTTTTGGGGTGAAACAGGCAAGGGTGGTCAGAAAAGCATCGGGCTATTTTGTGATGCTTACTCTGCAATTGGATGTAAGTATTCCTGATGTGCCTTTCCACGGCCATCCCATCGGTGTTGATGTGGGATTGGAATATTTCCTGTCCACATCCGACGGTGTACAGGTAAAACGTCCCCGTTTCTTCGGTGAACTTCAACGTCAGCTTAAATTGCTACAACGAAGGCTCAAAACTAAGCAAAGGGGGAGTGCCAATGAGGCTAAACTCCGTCGAAAAATAGCAAGACTTCATGAAAGAATTGCTGATACCCGTAAGGATTGGCATTTTAAGTTAGCTCACCAGTTGTGTGACCAGGGAGACTCCATTTTTGTAGAAGATTTAGACTTCCGCATCACGGCTAAAGGAATGCTGGGAAAGCACACTCTCGATGCTGGACTAGGACAATTTGTTAATCAGATTTTGCCTTGGGTCTGTTTTCAAAGAGGAGTCTTTTACGGCAAGGTAGACCCCAAAGGGACAAGTCAACAATGTCCTGATTGTGGGGCTAGGGTCTCAAAGGACTTGAGTGTGAGAATACACCACTGTCCTGAATGTGGCTCGATTAAACCAAGGGATATTGCCGCCGCCCAAGTAATTTGTACCCGTGGGCAACGGGGAATAGAAAATGTCTGTGGAGTTGAGGTGACGGGGATTCTGGTAACAGGGTCTAGTCAACTGGCTATGAAGCAGAAAACCTAGATTGTGAGGTCTAGGAATCCCCCGGCTTTAGCCGGGTTGGAGGATGTCAACTGCTGTCTCACACTGATCTGCTAGTCGCCATAACGCTATTACTGATTAGTGTCTATGCTTATTCTTCATAGTTAAATTTTTTGTCATATATGGCCTTATTTACCATTAAATTTGTCGTGTCTAACTTCCGATTTCTAATATTAATTATTAAATTATGAAACGGGTTATTCAATTATTTCCTTGGCGACGGACATTTATTCAACGAACACCAGGACTGGAACATTTTTCCCGTTCTCTTGACGGAGATACCATTATTCGTTTGCACCTTGATTCACCAACGGACTTATTGATGCCTTTTGAGCGGTTCCCAACAAATTATAATTATGATGAAATAAACTCCTTGGTGTTTAATCTTGATAAGGACCTTGTTAACTATCTTTTTAGCTGCCTAACAGAATTTGAAAATGATGAGTTTATTCTCCAGTTTACTCTCGCCGAGCAATCTCCTCCTGAAACAAATTTTTCTGAAAAAATTTTATGTATTGTCATTCATCGTTATTTTTCTTATCTAGAAAATATTCGCTGGCAAAACCTACAACAACTAGCCCGTGACGCTATTTTACTCGGATTTGCTGGGACAGGAACTTTAGCTCTATCTATTTTATTAGAATCACAGACTGTACCCCAAGATATCAAAATTGCTTTTTCCTTGGTTAATCAAGGCGTGACTGTATTTAGCTGGCTCACAATTTGGGAAGCCTTAGCCAATGCTCTGTGGAATTGGCGTCCTTTATATCAGCAAATGAAGATCTGTCAAAGATTGCAAAATGCTCGTTGTGAACTCAAAAATGCGTAAAATAAAGAAGACATGCATGAAGCTGATAACCTAAAATCTAATTAAAAGCGTTAGTATCATTCTTTAATAAAACCTAGTTTTGCCCATCTCTAGTTTATATATTATTCAATAATAATGACTTTATCTCCTGATTTGATGCCGATTAATACTGAATCACAAACTCTTATTTCCTCAACAGACCTTGACTGGACAAGCAAGGAGTCAATTCTGACCCGAGCCTATCTGATTGGCGAACGCATTGCCATCAAAAACATTGAAGTGCAAGACCCCCTAGCTACTAATCCTCTAATCCTTCGGACTGGGGCAGATGGATGTGCCGTTTTGTTGCGCTACGGTGTTGTGGTGATATTTAATTGTACTGAGTCGGAAGAATTAGAATTTCTACATCAAATTAATCCTCATGTTCAAGAATCTTTTCCCGAAAAACTTTTAGAAGTCTTGCCAATGATTATCCGTCCAAATGTTAAAGAACGGCTAGAATCTGGATATTTGTCACTCCAAGAATGCACCACAGAACGTTTGCAAATTATTGCTGAAGCATTAGGAAAAAGTATTGTTTTAGATTATTATGAGCGCGAAGTTTCTAGCTTATTTGACAAAATTAAACCTTTCACAACAGCCATTCAAGGTAAAAATCCCCGTCCTCCAAAAGAAAAAGAATTATTGGGCTATATTGGTGGTTTATTGTTAATTGAGCAAAAAGTTTTTGGTATTGTTGAAGTGGGAGAAAAACCTGATCCTATTTGGGATTTTCCCGAATTAGACCGCCTCTACTTGCGCCTAGAAGATGAATACGAGTTGCGAGAACGTTGGCTAGCGTTGGAAAAAAAACTAACCTTAATTAGTAGAACAATGGAAACAGCCCTAGCAATTCTACAAAGAGATAGTAGTCATAGAGTTGAATGGTATATTGTTATTTTGATTGTAATTGAAATTATTCTAGCTATCTATAGCTTGCTTAACTAAAGCTTTGAAACATTGCTCAGTGGAACTGAACAAATTTTGTATATAAAAGAAAGATAACCACAAAGATTAAAAAATTTAACTTTCTTTAAAGCTTTCTTAATTTGTCCACTAATGCTCTGTCAACTCTGTTTAACTGCTGAGTTGATTATTGGGGATGCCGTTTAAATTAATTGTGAAATGTAACGATATTTACCAATCTAAGTAGGGAATTTTAGCGAAGGGAATAGACCCCAGTAACTTTTACTAGGGGTTTCTAAGCTGGCGATCTTTCCCTAATCTTGACTAATGTGGAGGTCAACTTTTTGCTGTTTCTGCTGCCATGGGCAATTGCTGATTATTGATCGCCCACGAAAGGATTGAGCAAACAAACCCCAGTGCCAACAAAGTCTTTAACATTACGGCTAACTAGGGTCAGTCCATAACTGAGAGCAGTAGCAGCAATTTTTTTATCTAGGGCGTTATGGGGATTAGGGACTCCTAATTTTCCCCAAATCTGAGCTTCAAAGATGGTGAAATCTAGGATCTGGTCAGCGTAATCTGCAATTACAATTTCCAACCACTCCTCCAGTAAATTAGCTTGTTGATTATTCCCTCGATGCCTGATTAATTCCACACGCCGCCGCAATTCTGCAATGGTAATCATACTCAAATAGAGATGCTGAGCTTGCTGAAAAAATGCTAGTACGCCGGGGTCAGCCCTATCTTGCTTCCGTAGCTCACTAATAACCTACATTCCGCAGGCTCTACCAATAGTTACTAAATTTTCGGAAAAACACTACAGATAGCGTAGTTTTCTAGTATTAATTGACTGGGAGTCAAGAGGCAAACCCCGAAATAGGCTTGCCGTCGTACTCGATTTTAGACGAAGGTGTACTACGTGCGGAATGTAGGTAATAACGTTGGTATCAATCAAATATTTGACTGGCTCTGTCATCCTGTATTCGCTCAAAATCTGAGTCATTGCCCACATCGAGAATCTGGCGAAGCACCTCCGCAAAGGGCTTTCGAGGAAGTTGCAATAGGGCCTGCTCTAGGATTCTGCGGTGCTCTGCTTCGGCACTGATGCCATGTTGCCCCGCCCGCTTTTTCAGGGCTACCACCACTGCCTCATCAATATTGCGGACAATTAAATTAGCCATCCACTACCCCCAGCTCACAACAAACTCTTGCTTTTGGTCATCACCCAGATGATAGCTTTTTAACCGAGTGGCAATATTCCATTAAATGTTGGGGAGCATAAAACGGGCTAGATCTCCTAACCCAGAACGAAAAGATCGCCAATTCAACGTCGAAGCAATTTAGATTACCCTAGAGGAGAAATCCTTCTCCTTTTACACCATGGCAACCTTTGAAGTAGATCCAGTCAAAATCCTGGAGAAGGTAGATTCCCGCTTAGAACGGTTGGAAGCTGGTCAAGCTGAAATGAAAACGGCGATCGCCACCATTGACTAGAAGGTGACCGACACAGGCAAACGCCTTGACTCCATTGAAACCAGAGTTGGCAGTCTGACAGGCTGGATTATTGGCATCCTCTTTGCCCTAGTGGGGGGATTGCTGGGATTACTGGGCAAAGTGACTTTTTTCCCAATCTTTGAAGATGAATCGCAATACAGTACAAATTACACTCTTGAGAATCGTCTGTAATCTTTATATCTGACTTTTTAGGATAGCTAATCATTTTCTTCAGCAAAGCCCCGTATCAGACGATTTGGGACATGGTGGTAATTTTCAGAATTTATTAATTGATAATAATTAGTAATAATTTGTGTTGAGCGATGGAGAGTTGGAAAAATTCCACGATACAATTAGGTTTGTGAGAGCTATTCAACATTTTTTTTAGGAATGATTGAATGAAAATTAACCGTCAGGGCCAAACAAAGGTATTAACAGGGCAGGAATTACATGACCTTTTTACGGTGGGATTATTGACTCCCCGTGATCGCCTACTGTTGGGATGAACCCACAAATAGATAAGAACAGTCATTACGTCCTTATGAGCTTGACCAGGCTCTTCAACTTTTGTCCCCGTAATGAGATGCTAGCCTCTATAAAGTCCTCAATTAAACTTGAATCTTTCCAAACAATATGGGTGCAAGAATGTCATATCCATCTCAACCATCTGCTGAGCGCTCCATAACGACCTTTGATGAGTTTGTGCGATTAGCTGATTACTCTCTGATGGACACCTTAAATGCTGATCCCGATGCCATGGGAGATGGAGACGATCGCCGTGCCCGGCAGGTTTTTTCTGGTCATTTCGTACCGGTAACACCCACACCGCTTGCGGAACCAGAATATGTAACCCATAGCAGCACTTTTTTTAAGGAACTTGGGTTAAACGATAGACTGGCACTTGACGACAAATTTCGCCATATATTTTCTGGTGATATTTCTGTTGCCCATGAGCCTATGCGTCAGGTTGGCTGGGCGACTGGTTATGCACTGTCGATTTATGGCACTGAATATATTCAACAATGTCCATTCGGTACTGGTAATGGTTATGGAGATGGTCGAGCGATATCTGTATTTGAAGGAATAATCAATGGCCAGCGCTGGGAAATGCAATTGAAAGGTGGCGGGCCAACGCCTTATTGCCGTGGTGCGGACGGTCGAGCAGTATTACGTTCAAGTGTGCGTGAGTTTTTAGCACAAGAATATATGCAGGCTTTGGGTGTTCCAACATCACGCTCTTTGACACTTTATGTTTCTAAATGTGAGACCGTTACCCGGCCTTGGTATTCCCAAGATTCCTGCTCCATTGACCCTGATATTTTAGTAGACAATCCTGTAGCCATTTCAACTCGTGTTGCACCATCCTTTTTGCGCGTTGGTCAACTGGAATTATTCGCCCGCCGCGCTCGCAACAATGCTCATCCAAAAGCATTAGAAGAATTACGCATGATAGTGTCTCATTTAATTGAGCGAGAATACAAAAGCGATATTAATCAAAGTCTTAGTTTTGCAGATCAATTGGTTGAGTTAACTAAGCTATTTCGGCAGCGTCTCACGACCCTGGTGGCCAATTGGCTACGGATTGGTTACTGTCAGGGTAATTTTAATAGTGACAACTGCGCTGCTGGTGGCTTTACCCTCGATTATGGACCATTTGGGTTTTGTGAAATGTTTAACCCTGGGTTTCAGCCTTGGACTGGGGGCGGACAACACTTTTCATTCTTCAATCAGCCAGTTGCAGCAGAGGCGAATTATCATATGTTTTGGAAATCAGTTAGGCTACTACTCACAGAAGATGCTAAGGCTTTAGAATCTTTTGATCAACTACGTCATGGCTTTGCAGAAACAATGCAAGAGCAAGTTCAAAAAATGTGGAAAGCAAAACTTGGCTTGACTGAATATAACCCAAATCTGTTTAAAAAACTAATGGAGTTGATGACTAAATCACAGGTAGATTACACTATTTTCTTCCGAGAATTATCTCATATACCAGACCATATTTCACTATTGAAAAAGAGCTTCTACGTAGAAAATTCAGAACAACTTGAAGAGCAATGGCAATCTTGGCTAAAAAGCTGGCGTGACCTCGTCACTAAGGATAATGATTTGGCTGAAATATCAGCGAAAATGAAACAAGTCAATCCCAAATATACATGGCGGGAGTGGTTGATTGTCCCTGCTTACCAACAAGCAATGCAAGGTGACTACACCTTGGTTAGAGAGTTGCAAGAAGTACTTAGCCGTCCATATGATGAGCAGTCAGAAGAAATAGAAGATAAATACTATTCTCTAAGGCCTAAGACATTTTTTAACACTGGTGGCGTGTCGCACTATAGCTGTTCATCTTAATGATGACGTGCATCCCGAAGTCATTAAGATGCTATTAAGCGTCAATTACAAAGTGAGTGATCTAAATTTTCCTCTTTATACAAAATTTAGATCACTCTCGAGCAATGCTGAGTGCTGGATTGCCAATGTAAGTCAGTAACTGGGTTCCAGCCTCTAAAATTTATAGTTTCATTTAATTTGGTCCCAAAATACCGATGATTCCGAGTCGCTACAGATAACGGAGAAGGCCAGAGTGATTAATTTACAAGAAATCTTCTCATTTTATTCATGGAGCATGTTATGAGTTTTAGAAGCGTCAATTAAGATCATCCCTCAAAATATTGAATAAAAACTATAGCAATTTTTGGTTGTGCGAAATATAGCAAAACCCTTATAAGCAAAGCTTTACAGCCTTTATAAATTACCTCGTTTATATAAAAATATAATAAATAAAGCTGAGCAAGTTGCAGATAATAGAACAAGATCTTTTAGGTTTTATTTAGACTAAGTGCGTAATCATGCAGACAAAATCAATTAAACAAAATAAAATATATGTATTAGCTAAGTCATTCTTTTTAGGGTCTTTAATATGATTTCTTGATTGACCAAATCTATGGTCGTTGTTGCAACGTCTTTCATTTTCATTGTCGGTATTATTGGCAGCCTAAACCAAGCTCACGCTGTCACTTTTGCCACATGAAATCACCTTACAACTGGCATGGATACAGTCATTAATATTTATACTTCTACTGGCATTTCTTTTTCCTAATCGCCCAATGAGGGGATTTTTTGGCAATTGGACTACATCCCTACAGTGAGTACTTTTTAGCACCCTGAAATTTCCATGTATCAAGGGTTTTGTCATAACTTTTCTAGATTGAAAGCCCCTACTTAATTGAATAAAAACTATAAAGGACTATTGCAGTGAATAACCAAAGTAATTCCCAAGATCCGATCCCCCAATATGATGCCCATATTATTCCGGCTGAATCCGCCGCACGTCAGCATCGAGAAGGTAAAGACTTTGGCCATACCTCCCATGTCACAGCCGATGGTGAATTGAGTGAAGTAAGCCATGGTTATACGGTGGATAAAGAAGGCTTACTCAATAACTATGCAGTCGAGACAGAAATGTACGTTGATGTCCCTGGAGATATGCAAGAGGAAACTGCCCAACCTTTGCCAGATTGACCCTAGACCAACAAGAGATAGTCCTCAATGTTTCTCCTGCTGTAGTTGAAGAATGGCGATCTCTTACTGTTCAAAAATAATCCCGTGTAGCAAATTTTTATGTTGTGAACGCTCGATTCAAACTGTACAAATACAATTTAATGTCCCGAATGCCATTTGATTAGTTATCTCTCTTTAACTCCTCCCTAAGTTATGCAACAGATAAAAACCAGAACCCTTACGCCACAACTTCTGAGCAAAATGGATGCCTACTGGCGGGCTGCCAACTATCTATCGGTGGGGCAAATTTATCTGTTTGACAATCCTTTACTCAAACGTCCGCTTACGTTGGCAGATATTAAACCGATGCTGCTGGGTCACTGGGGCACTACGCCGGGGCAGAATTTTATCTATGTCCACCTGAATCGGGTGATCAAAAAGTATGACCTCGATATGATCTATGTCTCTGGTCCCGGACACGGTGGCCCGGCGGTTGTGGCGAACACCTATTTGGAAAGCACTTACAGCGAGATCTATCCCAACATTAGTCAGGATGCAGAGGGACTGCAAAAGCTCTTTTTACAATTTTCCTTTCCCGGCGGTATTCCTAGCCATGCCTCACCGGAATGCCCCGGCTCAATTCACGAAGGCGGCGAGTTGGGCTATTCTCTCAGTCATGCTTTTGGGGCGGTGTTTGATAATCCCGATCTGGTGGTGGCCTGTGTTGTGGGCGATGGTGAGGCAGAAACTGGCCCGCTGGCGACGGCATGGCATTCCAACAAGTTTCTCAACCCTGCCACCGATGGCGCGGTACTGCCGATCCTGCACCTCAACGGCTACAAGATTGCTAATCCAACCATCCTCGCTCGCATTGAGCCAGAAGAATTAGACCAGTTGCTGCGGGGAAATGGCTGGATTCCTTATTACGTCGAAGGCCATGAGCCAGAATTAATGCACGAAGCGATGGCGGCAATCCTTGATCAGGCGATCGCCGACATCAAACAGATCCAGCATGAAGCTCGTGACAACGGCAATACCAAACGCCCCCGCTGGCCGATGATTGTGCTGCGATCGCCTAAAGGTTGGACGGGGCCAAAATGGGTGGATGGCGTTCAGATCGAAGACACATTCCGTTCCCATCAAGTACCGCTCTCCGATCCGCGATCGCATCCCGAACATCTCAAACTATTAGAAGACTGGCTCAGGAGTTACCGACCCGAAGAACTTTTCGACGAATCAGGGCAACTGAAACCGGAACTGGCTGAACTTGCTCCGAAAGGCGATCGCCGTATGGGTGCAAATCCCCAAGCCAACGGGGGCATGCTGCTACGCGACCTGATCGTGCCAGACTTTCGGGACTACGCGGTGAATGTACCGGCCCCCGGATCGGTTCAAGCTGCCGATGCCCATGAACTGGGTGTATTCCTGCGAGACGTAACCAAGCTCAACCAAGAGCAGCGCAATTTTAGAATTTTTGGTCCCGACGAAACCCTCTCCAACCGATTGAACGCGGTATTTGAAGTGACCGATCGCCAGTGGGATGCCGAAACCCAAGCTAACGATGAATTTCTGGCTGCCGATGGTCGAGTGATGGAAATGTTGAGCGAGCATCAATGTGAAGGCTGGCTAGAAGGCTACCTGCTCACAGGGCGACACGGGCTATTCAACTGCTACGAGGCATTTATCCATATCATCGACTCGATGTTTAACCAGCACGCCAAATGGCTGAAAGTAACGGCAGAACTACCATGGCGACGACCGATCGCCTCTTTAAACTACCTACTGGCTTCCCATGTTTGGCAACAAATGCACAACGGCTTCACCCACCAAGACCCCGGCTTTATCGATCATGTGGTCAATAAAAAAGCTTCCGTCGTGCGTGTTTATCTACCGCCCGATGCCAACTGCTTGTTGTCGGTGTGGGATCACTGTTTGCGCAGTCGCCACTACGTCAATGTGGTAATTGCAGGCAAATATCAAGCTCCCCAATGGCTAACGATGGAGGAAGCTGTTAAACATTGCACCGCAGGCATTGGCATTTGGGACTGGGCTAGTACCGACGGTGAACCCGATGTGGTCATGGCTTGCTGTGGCGATGTGCCGACCCTAGAAACCCTTGCCG
The DNA here is from genome assembly GCF_014698605.1 of Synechocystis sp. FACHB-383. NCBI lineage: Bacteria > Bacillati > Cyanobacteriota > Cyanophyceae > Synechococcales > Merismopediaceae > Synechocystis > Synechocystis sp. FACHB-383. Next base: position 32,285 of record NZ_JACJTJ010000064.1, read on the forward strand.
CCGTTTCGATTCTGTGGGAGCATTTGCCCGACCTAAAAATCCGTGTGGTGAATGTTGTTGATTTGATGCGACTACAACCGGAAAGGGAACATCCCCACGGGTTGAGTGATGAGGATTTTGACGCGCTTTTCACCCAAGATAAACCCGTGATTTTCGCCTTCCATGCCTACCCTTGGTTAATTCACCGATTGACCTACCGCCGCACCAACCACGGCAACATCCATGTGCGGGGCTATAAGGAAGAAGGCACAATCACCACGCCCTTTGATATGACGGTGCTCAACGACCTTGATCGCTTTCATTTGGTCATGGACGTGATTGATCGCCTGCCGCAATTAGCCTTTAAAGGCGCTGAACTAAAGCAAATGATGGAGGCCAAACTAATCCACCACAGGCAATACATTAACCAGAATGGCCAAGACTTGCCAGAAATTCGTAACTGGAAATGGAGTCCAGATTCAACATTGCCAGCCAAACCTTTGCGAGGAAAAATGCCTGTACTGACCTAAAACAAGCCAAAGAAATCCGCTATTTTGATCGATTTAACATACTAAAGGAAACATCATGAGTACTGCAATTGACAACTTTACCAAGCAACTCCATGACAATTTAGAAGCGGTGGAAGATCGCCTGAATTCACTAAAGAAAAATATTCAATCTTTACCGAAAAAAACTCAAACTGAGATTCAATCTACCCTCGATAAGGCAAAGATAAATCTGGATGAAAAAAAACAAGAATTTGATGATTACCGGGCAAAGCTCAAAACTCAGTTGGAAGAAAAAGAATCTGAGCTGATGTCGAATATTGAAGAATGGAAAGCTAATCGTGAAGCGGAGAAACTCGAACATCGGGCCGATAAAGCTGAAGACTATGCCGCTACCATGACCTTCTTGGCAATGGCGGCGATGGATGAAGCCGAAGAAGCAACCTTAGCGGCGATCGCCGCCCGACTCGATGCTGAAGCCGCTGTGGGAATTACAGAAAAATAAGCTGCGATAGGACAAATCCATGAAGGTGAAATTTGACGGGTTAAGGCGTTTCGGTGACGGATTGAAATATGGAGGTAACAGTGTTGAATCATGGCTTTGAAATTCCATCTGAACCAGAAGCCGACTTGGAAGCTGGTTTATCTACGCAAGAGGCGATCGCTGCTATCTTGCGCTATTGAAAGCCACTTCGGTGACGAAATTAAATCTTTATTTTGGAGAATTACCTATGTCCGCCTCATCCCCATCCATTGAAACTGCTGTATTGGTTATCATCATTGGTGAAAACGTCTTGCAAGGTCGTATTATCAATCTGCTGAAAGACTTAGAAGTAACTGGTTATACTATCTCCCAAGCTCAGGGCGTAGGTCGCCATGGCAGCCGTCGGGGAGATATGGTCAGCTATAACACTAATTTTGAAATCAAAACCGTTGTGTCCCGGGAAGTCTCCGAGGATATCTTCTCCGGTCTGGTCGAGTATCAATCTAATCATGCCTTAATCGCTTTCCGACAAAATGTCGAAGCGTTGACTGGGTTTGAGATAATTTGATTTCAGTTTCTTTTTATAAAAAAAATGGCGATCGCATCACTCACTCTGAATATTAAGCCAATCAAAATTCAAGCGGGAGAATATCATGAAAATCCAAATTCATACCGGCCATAACATCGAAAGTCACGAAGCACTGGCCACTCATTTCACTGGTGTGGTGGAAGAGAGTCTAAGCCAATTCGGCGATCGCCTGACTAACGTTGATGTTCACCTAAGCGATGAGAACAGCGACAAGAAGGACGGCCATGACAATATGCGCTGCATGATCGAAGCCCGTCTCACAGGACACCAACCCCTCGCGGCAAGCCATCAGGCAGAGACCCTAGACCATGCTGTTGACGGGGCTGCCGAGAAATTAGCCCACGTGATCGAGCACACCCTGGGGCGACTAGAGCACGAAGCGAGTCATCGGACTGACCCACCTCTGTCTCAAATGAATACAAAAATAGGACTATGGATCGACCAAAACAAGGCGACTATCGTGACGGTTACAGAGCAAGGAGAAAAGATCAGCGAGATCCTCGCAGATGCGGAAAAACAGCTCCAACGGACTGGGGATTCACCCCTGAAAGGCTCCTATGAAGCCCTTCAAGTACCCGCAGATTACAGCCGTCAGAAGGTGCTGACCGCAGAACTCAATACTTACTACGACGAGATCATTCGATATATTCGTGATGCAAGTTCGATTTTGATCGTAGGGCCAGGTGTCGCTAAGCATGAACTGCAAAAGCGTCTGGAAAAAAATCACATCGGCGCAAAGATTGTTGGGGTTGAAACGGTTGATAATCTGACCGAGCCTCAACTCGTAGCAATGATTCGTCAACACTTTGCCAATTGAATAGCATCGTGAAGACCTTACAGAGTGGAGCAACCCGCTATGTATGTCCAAGACTAATAGACACTGCAAGAATGCTGGTCACCACGCCAGATTTTGGCCAGTACATTGGGGAATGACAACCTTTACGACGAGACGATTCACCAGCACATCCGACATATACCGATGGTGGAAGAAAAGATCACCAAATATGAAAAATACGTATTCTCTATCATGTTGGCAATAAATTCAGTAACTTTTCGATGATGGCGCTTTGGGATGATGGCAAATTTGGGTTAGCGCATTGGAATAAATGGGAAAAAATTGCGGTGGTCACCGATGTAGGTTGGTTGCGCGCCATGACCTGGGCTTTTAAATGGCTAATTCCCACTAAATTTAAATTGTTTCCGAATGGGGAACTAGAACAAGCTAAGCAATGGATTAGTGGCGATCGCCAATGATGTTTGGGCAAATAAAATCACAATTTATTGCTAAAGATTGGCCATCTAGCTAGTTAATATTTATTTGAGGAAATCGAGAGATGAAACCAGATTATCTAATTGTCGGCAGTGGTTTATCAGCATTGACCTTTGGGGCTTTGATGGCAAACTCTGGCAAAACTGTGCAAATTCTCGAAGCCCATGAGCATCCAGGGGGTTATGGACATACCTTTACGATGGCGAAGAAATATACGTTTAACGCGCAATTTCACTATGTCTGGGATTGCGGCGCAGGGCAAACGGTTAACAAAGTCCTCAAAAAACTGGGCTTGGATCAAGAAATAACCTTTGAGCGGTACGACCCCAAGGGCTTTGACCATATGCGAATGCCGGGTTATGCCTTGGACATTCCCTCGGAACCAGAAGAACTAATCCAACGATTGTCTACACTGTTCCCTGACCATGGCGATCGCCTGCGCAAATTCATCAATGATGTAGAAAAAACTGGTGCAGGTTTAAAAAAGTTATCGCCGCCAATCAAGCCCGTGGAGCTACTCCAACATCCAAGTGAGGTATTGTGTGCTGTCCAGTATCTCCATAGCACTCTTCAAGATGTATTTGATAAGTTTCAGTTGCCCCAAGCTGCCCAAACCTTATTAGCTCTACAATGGCCAGATTTTTTACTGCCACCAAATCAACTCTCATTTTATGCGTGGGTCGCCTTATTCCGAGGTTATCAAGCAGGGGCTTTTTATCCCACCCAACAGTTTGAAAGTGTGATCAATGCGTTGGTTACAGTGATCGAATCCCACGGGGGCGCGGTGCTGCTCAACCATGAAGTCACGAATTTTAGAATTACAGATAAAACGGTGACTGGCGTTAAGGCAATCAATCTCACCACCCACCAAACCAATGAATTTACGGGTGAAACTGTGATTTGCAATATTGATCCCAAAAGAGCCGCCAAGATGATTGGGATCGAAAAGTTCTCGAAAACTGTGCGTCGCAAACTGGACTATGAATATTCGGCATCAAACTTTATGGCGTACTGCGTTGTGAAAGATCTTGATCTGCGGGACTACGGTTTTGGCAAGTGGAATCTCTTTCATACGGGGCATCAGGATCTAAATGCAGCCTTCGCCCAAATGTACGATCGCCATGATTTTTCTAATCCTAGTTTTGCGATTACAACGCCCACTTTATTGACCAAAGCGAGTCGGGACTGCCCTGAAGATTGCCAGATTGTAGAATTTTTGACTGTAGCAAATTATGATTACTTTAATCAATTAGGGGATAGCGATCCCAAAGCTTATCGGCAAAAAAAACAAGAAATCTTGGATTCTATTCTTGATGTTGTAGAAAAAAACTATGTGCCAAATTTCAGAAAATACATGGTTTTTGGTATCACGGGCAGCCCCACTACAAATGAGCGTTTTTGTTGGAGTCCTAGTGGCAATTCCTACGGCTCTAAGTTAACTCCCAAAAATATGGGGTTGGGGCGATTAAATTACGAAACATCCCTCAAACAGTTCTATTTTTGTAATGCCTCATCTGGCTATCCGGGTTTTGCTCCCACAGTCTGGACAGGCGCATTGCTCTATCAACGATTATCTGACGATCAAATCTTAGGCGATCGCTAAATAGCAACATTAAAACAGATAAGTATTTGTGAATTATTTTATTATTAATTTGGAGGTCAGTTATGAAAATCGCGATAATTGGTGGCGGAGCTAGTGGCATGGCTACAGCCTATTTACTCGATAAAGAAGGACATAAGGTTACTGTGTTTGAGAGGCAGCCGATATTGGGAGGACATATTCGGACACTGAACAAAAATCTGAAGCCGAACCAAGCCGATTGCGATGAAGTTTTAGAAAGTGGAGTGCTTGAATTTCCAACGGCATTTCATAGCTTTATGACGTTGATGGAAGAGCTAGAGGTGGATCTAGAACCTGTCAGGACTGGTTCTGGCATGTTTCGCAAAGATGGTAACCACTTTTTATCGGGAGTGGCGATCGATAAGAATTTTTCAGGTTTCCACGCCCTAATCGAACATTTACGCCTTGATACTATCTACGCCCGTTCTGCTGGAGTCTGGTTAAAAGTGCGATTTGCTAAGACACGAGATTTCCATGATCAACCGCTATCGGCTTACTTAAGACGTCCTTGCAGCCGCAATACTTGGCTGAAATTAATGGTTATGTACAGCTACTCTATGCCGTTTGAACTGATTGATGATTTCCCCGCAGAGTTAGCAATTCCGATGTTACTCGATTACATTTCAGTCGATTGGATCAGGGTTAAAGGCGGTGTATATACTTACATCGAAAAAATCTTGGCACGATTTAAAGGTGAGATTTTACTGAATGCAGAGATTGCTCATATTTCCAGAAGTTTGGATGCGGTGAAAGTGGTACGAACGACAGGTGAAATGCAGGAATTTGATAAAGTCGTATTTGCGACACCGCCAGACCAAGTAATGGCTTTATTAGCAGACCCATCTGAGGCGGAAGCGAAACGATTTTCTGCATGGAAAGCAAATTATATAACCAGTATTGTTCATCGCGATAGTTCTATGTATGCTCCCCATGATGTTAAGACACCTTCAGAATTTGATTTTTTTCAGACAAAAAATGGCTGGGGTTATAACGGCTATTTGAATCAACTTTGCGCGATTTCTTCGTCCTACCAACATCATTTTTTATCGTTCCAATTGGAAGAATTGATCGCAAAAGATCGCATCATTCATACACAGGAACATCACACGCCTTTTTATACTACTGAGTCTTTTCGATACCGTAATGAAGTGATTGAAACGAATGGCGAAAATAATACTTACCACGCGGGAGCCTATCTTGGTGATGGCTTGCATGGAGGGGCAATTGATTCCGCCTATCGAGTTGCTCAACTAATTACAGCGGATTGTGAGACTATGTTGGATAGTTAATCTTCCACTAGCGGGGATTTTTGGAGTTAAACCTGTCCCATACTGTTATCCACTCCGCTGTATCCATTTAAAAACTATGAAAAAACTCTATATTATTGCAATTATTCTTAGCATGATCACATTCTCATTGATTCTTTGGCGTCAAACTTATAAACCTGACCGTGTTGATGTTGATCCGGCAATTGTTTCCGAAATGGAGTATTACTTTAAGCAAAAAGAATGTACCCAAGCTATGATTGATCAAAGTAACGGATATGATGTAAAACTCCCCGAAAACTGCCTTTCAGACTAGTGAAATTGTCATAACAGTAGGTTATTCACCACAACAGCAACTCTTGATTATTTTATAGATCAATGCCTAGGAACACAACTAAATTGTTGACTTTAAATGAGTGCGAGTGCGATCGTTTTTTGGGATTACAGTGGATTGTGAGACTATGTTGGATAGTTAATCTTCCACCAGCGGAGATTTTTGGAGTTAAACTTTTCCCATACTGTTACGCACTCCGCTGTAGCTCCAGTAAACCTCAGCTTTCCCCGCAGTTAGCTACAACTTAAGTTTAGGTTTTTAAAGAACAAGCTAAGTAATGAATTTGCGGCGATCGCCAACGAAGTTTAAGACAAATAAACTGATAAGGTGCATCGTGGGGAAATGACGGTCTCCGACTTTGTTAGTTGTGATTTTTAGGTGATCACCCTTCACTAGATTATGTCTGTCCAGAAATGGGTATTTCGACGGTTATTGTTTCAATTAATGCCATGTTGTTACGACGCATATATTTGTACGTTTAAATGTATTAGAACAAGTAGGTTTAATTTATTTCTGAAAAAAACGATATTGAAATGGTGTTGAAATATTGATAAAATGGAAGAATAACAACTTTAAATGAGATCCCCCCCCTTAATAAAGTGGGGCTTTGAATACAGCTTTTCTCACAACTGATTTAGATTTACTACAAAAGAGCTTCTTGATCGGTTACCCAAGATTGAGTGTTAAGTATGGGACAAAAGGATGCAAGTCAATGAATCTCATCAGTCTATGGTTCTTGAAAAAGAGACAGCAAAAAAATTAAAGTTTGCTAAGAATAGTGGGTTTAAGACGGAACTGAGACGAAGGGTTGACGAACTTTTTCAAGATCCTAGTCGCAAGGCTCGTGATTGTCCACAAATGTATGCGAAAACCATTATCTTGTTGCTTAGCTTTTTCGGATTATATTCTCTATTAGTTTTTGTGGCTCAAACGTGGTGGCAGGTAATTCCCTTGTGCATCATGCTCGGTGTCGTTACCGCAGGCATTGGTTTTGGTATTCAACATGACGGCGCACATCACGCATATTCCGATTCGCTATGGGTTAATAAGCTTATGGCGATGAGCTTAGATTTGATTGGCGGCAGTTCTTATATTTGGCATTGGAAGCACAATTTTTTCCATCATACTTATACCAATATTGCTGGTTATGACATGGATGTGGACGTGGGGGTTTTTGGGCGACTTTCTCCTTCTCATCCACAATTAGCCTTCCATCATTGGCAACATTATTATTTGTGGTTATTGTATGGATTACTAGCGATTAAGTGGCATTTTTATGATGATTTTCATTGTCTAATCACTGGCAAAATTGGCGATCGTCGCTATCTACGTCCTAAGTCCAGTAATCTAGTCATATTTTTTGGTGGCAAACTGGTATTTTTTTCACTTGCCTTTGCGATTCCGTTACAATTTCATGGGCTATGGCAAGTTTTAGGGAGCTATGGATTAGTCGCTGTTACCTTGGGAGTAGTGCTGAGCGTCGTATTTCAACTAGCCCATGTGGTCGAAGAAGCCGATTTTCCATTACCAATTGCCGGAGCAAGTCTCATTGAGAAAGAGTGGGCAGTGCATCAGATTGAAACGACGGTAAACTTCTCTCGGCATAACCATTTGATGACATGGCTACTGGGTGGATTGAATTTCCAAGTCGAGCATCATTTATTTCCCAATATCTGCCATATTAACTATCCTGAACTATCTAAAGTCGTGGAGAAGACCTGTCGAGAATATGGAGTAAAATATAACCAACATGCTTCTTTCTGGTCAGGATTATTATCCCATTATCGTTGGCTACGAAAAATGGGAACTACTTGTTAAATGAGAACCACTTGTTAGATTTTTTGAATCTTTTTTGGCAAGGGCGATTAATAATTGTTCAAATACCTCGGACACAATCTTAGGGCAAACACATCTTAGTGCGCTCCCAATAAAAATCTAAGTTATCCCCGCCGATCACAAATGGTTTACTTGTCTAGTTGTGGCGAGCATCATTTACACCCAGTTAAAGGAACTGAATCTCAAGTATCCGACGCTTAGCCAAGAGCAACATCAAGAGCTTTCAAAGGTAAAGATAATGCTTGAGAATGACTAATATGGCAACGCTAAATCAATTCACTTATTGACATTACCATCGATGAAATACCCTAAGTTCGCTAAACTGTGGGACTCATTACATTCCAGCTTCTGGTTTGTGCCAACCCTGATGGTGATGCTGGCGATCGCACTTTCGTTTATTACTATCTGGATTGACCATAACCAAAAAGTCACTATTGTCGAAAAAATAGACTGGGCTTATTCTCTAGGGCCTAGTGGTTCACGGGCTATTCTTTCTACGATCGCCGGTTCAATGGTGACTGTGGCCACCACTGCCTTTTCTATTACGATTGTGGCACTTCAGCTAGCCTCTTCCCAGTTTGGGCCGCGCTTGCTGCGGAACTTCATGCAAGACACGGGCAACCAAATTGTATTGGGAACTTTCATTTCTACTTTTGTATACAGCTTGATGGTGCTACGAACAGTTAATGGGGTAGAAAAAGATGAGTTTGTCCCCCACCTAGCAGTAACCATCGGCATTGCTTTGGCGATCGCTAGCGTTGGTGTATTGATTTATTTTATTCATCATTCAGCCTCATCGATTCAGGTCAATCAGGTCATTAAACAAGTGGGAAATGATCTTGATGTTGCGATTGATCGGCTCTTTCCTGAAAAAATTGGACGGAGCACATTAAACCAACCACAGGAGAAGAGTCTAGCTGCTATTCCTACCGATTTTGATCAATTTTCCTGTCCAATTAAGACTATTTTCAGTGGCTATATTCAAGGGATTGATGACAACCAACTGATGCAGATTGCGACGGACAATAACTTGTTATTCTGGGTTCAACAACGTCCTGGTCGCTTTGTGATACGGCGGATTCCGCATCTAGCTGGCACAGTAACAACAATGAGTAAAATAGTTCTGTCTAGTTGTAGCAGAATTCAGCATAACACCAATTTCTGCTAACTTTTCAACAGATTC
>NZ_JACJTJ010000065.1:0-16727 GCF_014698605.1 Synechocystis sp. FACHB-383
TGTCCCGTTTCTCGTTTCAATTTAAGCAAATCCTGAACGGTCGTTTTGCTTACTTGAAACTGCTCTGCTACTTTTCTAATTGAGGTTCCACCACCTTCATAGGTCTTGACTATCCTTTCTCTTAGATCAACTGATAGAGCTGGCATTTTACTTTTCGATGAACTCCCCTGAATATTTGTCCCTCATTGTACCACCTCGTCATAGAATCCGCCGTAAAGGGAAGTGAACTGGTACAGGTCTTTCCTGAAGAAAAGGTAAACAAGAAGCTTATAGCCCAGATCAATAATGCCTTTGTTCTTGGTTCCCAGCGCACGGAGCAGCAAGATATGGAGTTTCCCATAGACCAACTGGTTGAGATTGCGGTACGTGCCCTTTCTCCAGGCATTAATGATCCGTTTACTGCCATCCGCTGCATCGATCAACTTAGCGCTGCCCTTTGTCATTTAGCCCAAAGAGAAATGCCTTCTCCCTATCGCTACGACGACCAGAATCAGCTTCGGATCATCGCTAAACCGATCTCATTTACTGATGCGACGGATGCGGCCTTTAACCAGATTCGGCAGTATGGAAAGTCAAGTGTCGCAGTCACAATGCGGTTGTTAGAGGCGATCACGGCGATCGCGCCCTTTACTCACCGAACATCAGACCGAACCACACTGCTGCGTCATGCCGATATGATTGAACGCGGTAGCCAGGAGGGAATTGCGGAGAATTTAGACTACCAAAATGTGAAAGAGCGGTATCTTGCTGCGGTGAAAGCGATAGTTCAAACTTAATCAACAAGAAGAAGGCTGTCGCTATTCCCGCGAGTCGTGGTTATTAGGCGATCGCCCACAAGGGAAATTCTTCACCTTACTCATCTACATTAGTGTTTTATCAACTAAAAAGGAATGGATTAAAGACGGGAACCCCTGATTTTTCAAAGTCCCCTCCATTGCGAGTTACAACGCACAGCTCATGGACAATGGCGATGCCGAAGGCACACTGCGTGCCCGCCGCAATAAATAAATCCGGTTGACTGAAGGTGTAGTTCTGCTTTTTTCCCCTTTCCACTAGCCATCGCCACTGCAAAATTACATCTTCATCTACCCCCAAAAGGCGCTCTCCAAACCAGGGGCGCAAAACCTGATCTAGCCATTGGTTTAATTCCTGACGAAATATCTTGTCTTCAGTCTTTGCTATGCCAAAACGAATTTCCGCCATCGTAATGGTACTGAGATAAAAAGAGGTGGGAGATTGGCGACCGGCCCAGGCTTTCACTGCTGGATGACAATTCTCCTTGCGAAGTTCTGAAATTACGTTGGTATCTAATAGCCAACCCTTCATAACTGACGGGACTTTGGACGCTGGACTGGTCAAAATCCAAGCGATTCAGGGGGGACTGGGAAAGAAATTCGTGGATATTGGGTTGTGTCATCAAGGGCAAAAGTTTAGCAAATTGATCAGCGGCAAGAACCACTGCGGCATCTTTACCCCGCACTGTGACAAGCTGGGGATTTTCTGCCTGGGCTAAGCGTACCAGTTCGCTAAAACGGGCCTTGGCATCTTCCAATTTCCAAGTTTGCAGGGTATCTAGTCCTTGGGAGGCGGAATTATCGGATGGGGCAGTAAACGAGGCCATCTTTTTACCTGACTATATCTAGTCAGATTCTAGCCTAAAATTCTTGGCATTCGTATTTGTTGGCAGTTGCCCAACCGACAATAGGCAGTAAGCTCCCTTAATGAGAATAGGCAATTGTAAAAGATGATGACCCTCCTTTACAAAAAATCACCACTTTTTCTTAAAAATTTATGTTCTCTATTGATAATGTTACTTACTGTCTTGGCATACCATCTTCCCCCACGCATTGTTTTTACCCTCGACTCGTTCAGTCTTTTGGCGATCGCCTCTAGGGTTCCTCTTCTTGCCGCAGTTGAACAATCATTTCCACAAGGTTATGGTTCTCAGCCCTGACTAATTTCTTGTCCGCTACTTGCTGGCCAAAGCCAACTTCGCCAATATATTCTCCCTGAGCTTTTTTGTGCCGTAATGCCGTACTAGTCCTTTCCCCGATGGTTTCCCGTTCTCACTGAGCCACCGACATTAAAACGTTGAGGACTAACCGCCCTGCCGCTGTTCTGATATCAACCTGTTCCCCCACGGACATCAGGGAAAAACGCTCAGAAAAATATTTTTCCAGCAGGCAATCAAGGTCACGGACAGAACGGTTCAGGCGGTCTAGTTTGACGATGACCAGGGCCTCAGCTTCTCTTGCTTCCAGCATTTTGAGGGCTTTTTCCAAGCCGAGACGCTCCAGAGTTTTGGCACTTACCCCGGCATCAGTGATGATTTCCAGAAGTTCAATGTCATATAAGGAGGCATAGGCATGAATTTTCTCCGTTTAGGCATCTAGGCTTACCCCCTGGGTGGCCTGTTCTTCAGTGCTGACCCTGACGTAACCTATTGCTTTCATTCTCATCCCTCTCTCAATTAAATTGAAATTCCGCCATCTGCAAGTCTAAATCCAAACTGAACTTGGTCGAAAATGCAACCGATATAAATTTGGATGCCATATTTTGGTAAAATCTACTATAATCGAATTAATCCTCGGAGAGAGGATGTTAGCCATCCAGGGAGTCTGGTATGAAAACTAAATATAAATACGGAATCTATATTGGTCGATTCCAACCTTTCCATTTAGGACATTTACGCACGCTAAAACTTGCCCTTGAAAAAGCGGAACAAGTAATTCTGATTTTAGGTAGTCATCGAGTGGCTGCGGATACCCGTAACCCTTGGCGATCAGAAGAAAGGATTGCGATGATTCAAGCTTGTTTAAGCCCTGAGATATTGCTAAGGGTACATTTTTTAGCGGTACGGGATTGGCTTTACAGCGATAATCTTTGGTTGGCCGCGGTTCAACAGCAGGTTTTAGAAATTACTGCAGTCTGCGATTCCGTTGTGATTTTAGGTCATCGTAAGGATTCTTCTTCTTACTATTTGAATTTGTTTCCCCAATGGGATTATTTAGAAACAGGTCACTATTCTGATCTCAGTTCTACTACTATTCGTGCCGCTTATTTTAAAGGTGAAAAGAGCAATTACCTCAATAAAATTCCCCCGGCGATCGCCGATTATTTGCAGACTTTTCAAAATAGTGAACGCTACACTGATCTTTGTGATGAATATCAATTTTTGCAGGCTTACAAACAGGCTTGGGCAACGGCTCCCTATGCTCCCACTTTTGTAACAACGGATGCGGTGGTGGTGCAAGCAGGTCATGTATTGATGGTACGCCGTAAGGCTAAACCCGGTCTAGGGCTAATTGCTTTGCCTGGGGGTTTTATTCAACAAAATGAAACCTTAGTTGAAGGAATGTTACGGGAGCTCAAGGAGGAAACCCGCCTTAAGGTTCCCCTGCCGGTTTTACGAGGTTCCATTGTAGAAAGTCATGTTTTTGATTCCCCGGTACGATCTCTGCGGGGACGAACTATTACCCACGCTTACTTTATCCAATTGCCAGGGGGCGAATTACCGACTGTAAAAGGGGGCGATGATGCCCAGAAAGCATGGTGGATGTCTTTAGCAGATCTTTACGCCCAAGAAGAGCAAATTTACGAAGATCATTTTCAGATTGTTCAGCATTTTGTCAGCAAAGTTTAAATACATTCCCTTCAATTATCTACCATGAATACTAATTTAATTCTCGATGTGGACTCCTATAAAGTAAGCCACTGGTTGCAATACCCTCCTGATACAACGGCTATGTATTCCTATGTGGAAAGTCGTGGAGGAAAATATCCTATTACTGTCTTTTTTGGTCTGCAATATATTTTAAAACGATATCTTATTCAGCCTATTCAACCCTGGATGGTGGAGGAAGCGAATAGTCTTTTAACAGCCCACGGCTTACCGTTTAATTATGAAGGTTGGCGATATATTGCCGAGGATTTAAAAGGTCGCTTACCTGTACGTATTAAAGCAGTACCTGAAGGCTCGATTATCCCTATTCATAATGTTTTGATGACAGTGGAATCCACAGATACGAAAGTATTTTGGTTGGTTTCCTGGTTAGAAACATTATTGATGCGGGTTTGGTATCCAACTACCGTGGCAACCCAAAGTTGGCATCTGAAAAAACTGATCTATGAATCCCTATTGCGTACTGCGGATGATCCTGATAGTGAAATTAATTTCAAACTCCATGATTTTGGGGCACGGGGGGTTTCTAGTTTGGAATCATCAGGCATTGGAGGGCTAGCTCACCTCGTTAATTTTCAAGGTTCTGACACAGTACAAGCCTTAGTTTACGGGCAGAAATATTACAACTCTCCCATGGCGGCCTATTCGATTCCTGCTGCTGAGCATTCTACTATTACAGCTTGGGGGAGAGAAGGAGAAGTTTTGGCCTACCAAAATATGTTGACCCAATTTGCTAAATCTGGTTCGGTACTGGCCGTGGTTTCCGATTCTTATGATCTTTGGAATGCCATTGATCATCTCTGGGGTGATTACCTGCGGGAACAGGTGCTTGATTCGGGGGCAACGGTGGTTATTCGTCCTGATTCGGGTAATCCGATGGAAATTGTGGCTAAAACGTTGGAAAAATTGGAAGCTCGTTTTGGTAGTACACTTAACAGCAAAGGCTATCGAGTTTTAAATGCTATGCGGGTAATCCAAGGGGATGGGGTTGATGAAGAGAGTATCACGGCTATTTTAAAAAAGACTGAGAGTCTTGGTTTTAGTAGCACTAATTTAGCTTTTGGTATGGGGGGAGCCCTGTTACAAAAAGTGAACCGAGATACCCAAAAATTTGCTATGAAATGTAGTGAGGTTACTGTAGCTGGCGAGGCGATTCCGGTTTATAAAGATCCCATTACTGACCCTAGTAAAGCTAGTAAAAAAGGGAGATTATCCCTAGTTAAAAACGAATTTGGTTATCAAACTGTATCTAATTCTTCCGAGGATTTATTAGAAGTTGTCTATGAAAATGGACAGTTACTGCAAGGGCAATCTTTAGATACCATTCGCCAGCGGGCTTGGCCTAGAAATACTTGATTTAAATTCTTATCCTACTTTTATCCCTTGGAGATCAGAGTAGGATAGAGGCTGGTCTTCAAGAAGTAAGGAAGCATTGTAATGTTGAATAAAAAGCCAGATAGCTCCGATGTGATTATCTAGTTTTTTGGGGGAAAGATAATGTCTTGCGCACTGACCGAGATACTCTCTGGCGCAGAGTACAGTTGAAACGCTCAATATAATTGGTTTTCCCTGTTTCTTTTCCCACTGGCTGATGTCTCTTGCGGGGAAACACCTTGCTGTAGGCTTGCCAGAAATCCGTATGAGCTACAGCGCACTGACGATCTCCCCCATAAACCCCCACAATTTCACAGGTTTAAACATCTAGAGCCAGCCAAATCCAATACTTTCGTTGTTTATTCCCTACAAATGACCACATCTCATCACATTGGATCGTTAATAGCCCTTTTTTTGAAGAGACTTCCATTTGCCGGGGTAAGGTTTCGTATTTTTGATTGACATACTGTTGTAACCAAGGCCCTGAAACTGCTGGCCCAAGTTCTCCATGGCGAGGTAAATAAACAAAAAAAACACCCAGCTAGTGGGTGTGAAGAAAATCCGAAAGTTTAAAGAGGAGAAAACCGAGAAAGCGCTTACAGGAAAGGAGCAAAGCGGCTGAAGAAGTAGCCCCATAGCACAGTAGAAACACCAACCGCTACCAGTAAGTAGGTAAAGAAGCGACCCAACTCGGGGCTACCTTCTAACTGCTTATCTTCCTGTCCGCCAGTGAAAAGTAAAGACCAAGCCTGGTTAGCATTGATGGCTTGAAAGTTGTTGAAGCCCTCACGGAAGACAACGGGAGCAAACAAATCTTTATTTTGATAGATATCCACATCAGCATTCATAGCTAAGACCTCTGGGTGATTGAAAAACTGTAAACGTCGAAAACTTAGAGAGACAGGAGCCAGCCCACAATGCCGTGACCAGTGACTACTTCCATCACCAGCAGAGAAACGAAGCCAATCATGGCAAAGCGACCATTCATTTTCTCAGCGTACTCAGTCCAACCGGCTTGCACGGTTTCATCGACATAGACGGGGGGTTCGATGGCGAAGTTGTTGAGGCGATTGTCTTGGTCGAGACGGAAACCACGGCTAGTCATGTCTGAGTTCTCTTTTGTAACGTTGTGTAAACATAGCGTAACACTATGTAACGATTTATGTCAAATTATTGACTTAAGCCTGCTGATATAGTACTCGGTTCGCTTTGGTGCTCCAGCCACCCTCATGGGCTCATAGGCAAGCTGGCTTAAATGTCAAGTAAAAGAAAATAAACTTATAATAGAAGTAACAAAAATTAACAAACCGCGTTTTTTCCTTTTGGAGGTTACCGCAATGGACAATCAAACCACTAAATTTGGCTTCACTGCTTTTGCAGAGACTTGGAATGGGCGCTTAGCAATGCTGGGATTCTTTATTGGTCTTGCTACTGAGCTTTTGACAGGTCAGGGTATTCTTGCTCAAATTGGTCTGATGTAGAGACTCCTAGCGGGTTAGCCGGAGTGCTTGCTTCATATTTTGCTCCGGCGAGCCTGTCAATTCTTACTGAAATCGACCTGAGGGTTAGTCTAAGCACTTATCAGTCAACAAAGTCAGAAGTCCTTAACAAGTAATGTCAAAAATCGCTGTCAGTTTTCACATTATCTATGACGGTCTATGTAATCTGTGTGTGGGCTTTGTTCAGCAGCTTGAACAACTTGATCAAGGTGCGAGCTTTGACTATATCCCGATGCAGGATATAGAAACGCTGGGTCGGTTTGGTATTTCAGCCGCTGACTGTGAGCTGGGCATGATTCTCATTGATGCTCACCAGCCCGATCTGCGCTGGCAGGGAAGTAAGGCAGCGGAAGAGATCGCCCGTCAATTTCCTGCTGCTGCTCAGTTGATTACTGTCTACCGATTACTACCGGGAGTGCAATGGATTGGTGATCGTTTCTATGAACAGCTTCGTGACAATCGCTATCAATGGTTTGGGAAACGCGATGATGTTTATGGTTCACCCTATGCGATTGGCTGTGCATCCTTCAAAAATCCTGACTAATTTTTGAAATGTATCTTTTCGGCGGGTTATGCAAAAAAAAACAGCATGGGGGCAAAGAATGACAGGTGATGACCCCCACTGGGGCGCTACCCATAGCTCCATAGCTGAATTATTGCACTGGTTATTTGACCCGGAGAATTTGGATCGGATTGGAAGATTGAACACGAGCCCCTAGTAATTTTTTTTGAGAGTGTCGATCTTGCCGAAAGCCGCTTTGCGGCGCATCTTCGAAAAAAAAGTCAACTCAATTACTTGACCTGTTGCGTATGCAGATTGTTAGCTGTCCACTGTTTTACGTAGAAGCTATCACAGACAAGGTTTAAGTTGTGGTTAACCGCTGATTCGCGTACTCGCTTCACTGGTTACTTAACCATTCAGATAACAGAGCTTCAACTAGATCGGAGAAGTCTCGTTTTTCTGCTTCTTGGAGCAGAGCAATTTTGACATTCCTATAGGTTTCCTTGCGGATATAGGCAGAGACCTGTTCATAGTCGGGATCGCTGCGTTTGCCTTTTGTCTTGGCTTTTGCTTGGGTTTCTGCCGGGGTCGGTTTTTTATGGCTATCTAAAATTCCTTTAAATTTGCTCATATCAAAATTTCCTCAATAATTTCTTTGCCAACCGCTTTGTAGTCTGACCAAGCAATGCGGGACTTGGAATCAGTTACTTCAGAAACAACGACACCGGTTAGGGATGCTTTCTGAAAGGCGGAATAGCGTTTAATGCCTTTTTTAAATAGGGGTAATCCCGCAGTAGTTAGTAACTGTCGAGCTTCGTCACCATCTTTGGAGGGATAAGGGGGAATGATTGTTAGCAAAATCCGAAAGCAATTATTTCCCAGCTTTTGCAATGTCTCAATCGTTAGCATCAGGGCATCAAGGGCGAGGGCATCTGGTGTGGAAGGAATGACCAACAGATCACAGCCATCAGCAAGGGCTTCCAGATCTTCATCCGTCGGCCTAGCTTGGGTATCAATCACGATGTTGGAATACTTGGGCGCATACTTGGCAGCTTGCCTTTCATCAACCACCTTGAATGGGAGTGATCCTCGTTTGCTCCAGCCGGTTGCACTGCGATTTGGGTCGCCGTCTATCAACAAGGTGTCTCCCTGGAGTGCTAGGTACGCCGAGAGATGAACTGCTGTGGTTGTTTTTCCTACCCCGCCTTTAAAACTGGCAACGGTAATAATCATACTTGATTGTTTGAAAGTTTGAATAATTAACAATTCAGCAGTTTGATAAGCTGGTCGTGTGAGTACGCACTTTAAGACCTTATTTTACGTTGGTTTTGTTCCCTGATTATTTGCGTATGCAGTTCACTAACAATTTAGCATGGTAACTAACCGTATTTTTAGCTCCAATGCTTTACCAATACTCCAAGCAAAGTGCCAAAATTTTTACTAGGGGTTAAGTATGAAAAATGACCGTTATCCTCAAGATTGGAAAAATATAGCTGCCGTCAAAAAGCAGTCCGTTAATTGGATCTGTGAACGGTGCGGGGTGCGGGGTGCAATGTCTTGAGCCTGGGGAGGGGAAGGGTTTGTTGAAGGAGGAACGCTATCGACTCAGGATGGCGGTGCATCATAGCGATTATGATCCAGCTAATAATTCCCCTAGTAATTTGATGGCCCTTTGCTTGCCTTGTCATCTTTACTATCACCACAGGCAACAGGGGAATGTGACACCGGGGCAATTATCGCTAGAATTTTGCTGAAAGCCTTTTGAATAATTATTTCCCCCAAGGCTACCGAGTTCCCATTTAAGTTTTGGGTGCTATTGCTTCTTATATTAGAGATAATGAACTATTGCCCCTGGTGGAACGGGTTGATAGGTTGGTGCTTAGTATTAGCAACGGAAAATTTTTGGTCGTTAAGGCTGAAAGCTTTATCCAGTGATGCTTTCAGACATCAAATTTTATAGCTTATCTGAATCTCCACTGTCCCATTTATGACCATAAATGAGACAGTTTCGCCGCCTAATTACCCGAAAACCTTGATTTATCGTTAGACAGACTCGTAAAGCCAAACATCGCAAATGGGACAGTTTAGATAAGCGACCCAAATTTTCCCACTGCTAAAACTAAGCCCTCTTGGGATTTGTCCACTTTTTCGGGACAAGGTCACTCTTTGTCTTCTGGTTTCATTGGTCTTTACTCTCCTACGCTTACCCTCCCATTTTCCCTGTTTTTGCTAAAGTGGGATGCTCCCAGCAAATAGCCGGCGGGAGATGGAGAATTGGAATTATTCATGCGGTGCGTAATTTAGTCATAATGTTTAGATGATACTTTGATTTAACTTTGAATAAGTAGTGCCAATAGGAAGTTGACCTATGCCCCTAACTACCAGTGTGGATGAACCAAGGACTGGCTCGAAACAAATTCATCTGGAGGGTAGTCTCGATAGCCAAACATCACCGGAATTGGAGAAATTGATTCTTCAAGTCATCACCCCAGATATTCACTGTGCTATTCTGAATTTCACCCATTTAGAATACATCAGTAGTGCAGGGCTGAGGGTGGTGCTCAAGCTGCAACAAATTATGCACAAACATAAAGGTAATGTCTGTGCATTGGGGTTACAACCCCAGGTTAAAAAAGTCTTTGAAATTGTCCAGGCGATGCCAACGAAATCTATTTTTGCTAGTGTTGAAGAATTAGATCAATATCTCATCAATATTCAGCGCAAAATCCTAAACGAATAGAGCTTTTAGAAAAAAATAAAGTTTAAATTGCAGCCTGAGCAATTGGTCAATAGTGGTAGCCCTCCCAGCCTAGAGGGAGAGTTAGGTTTTTCCCTGTCATAAGAACCTGCCACATTCCACAATCAAAATATCCCCGGCATGAATCCCGGCCCCAATCATCGAATCCCCAGTCACTCGGACAAAGAAGGTGGCAGCAGGATGTTTAATCAGATATTGATTGAGGTCTAACTTGCCCTCTAAATAGTCCTCCGCCGGAGAGGGAAAACCGGCTGATACTGGACAAGCGTAAAGGGGCAGCCCATAAACCGTTCGCCGGCTGGGACGGTAAATTTCTGGTAGAACGTTGGAAGGCATAATTTATGGGGAGAGCTTCACCACCAACTGTACTAAAACTTTTCTGGGTTGGAAGTAACAGCCATAACCTATTGAGAATTTTCCCTTCCTGTCAAACTGAGGTTACTCAAGGCGATCGCCTACATTCTTCAATGCACGGTGGTAATCCACGGTGCCATCAAATATAGACCCCACAGAAAGCCGGGCTTTAGCCGGGCGGACTTTGCTTTCCATCAGTGACCAGCAAGAACTTTTGGCGATCGCCATTAAACCCCCGGTAAAATTCCGCTGATGGTCGGGGAGTCTCTTATGTAATGTATGTAAGCCTCGTTAGCCCCGCTGAATTGCTTGATGGCGATTGTCAAATGATTGAATTATTTTTGCTTGCCCTAAGCACACACCTTCTCAGGTTGAATGCCATCCGTCTTACCCTGACCTCTGCTTACCTGCTGACCGCGATGTGAATTGTTCTGATATTCCCGACAATCAAAAGCCAGTCAGGGTTACAGGCAAGGATGACCACCAACTTGATAAAGATGGGGATGGTTGGGGATGTGAGTTAAAGGAAGGGCAATTGGGGGGTGATAGTATAGCTAGATAGTGAAAATTTAGAATAGGTATAGAAAAACATGAGCAAAGAAAATTACATCGCAGAAATAATAAAAGAGTTTCCCAGTCTTAAAGCTGGTAAAGAAAATGATGAGAATTGGGCAAATGAAGGGTTTAAATTTCTAAGCAATAAAAACTATGAACAAGCAGAAATTAAGTTTAAAATGCTCACCCGTTCTCAACCCAATCACCAGGACGGGTTTGAAGGTCTCGCTTATCTATATTATGAAACTGGTGATTATAAAAAAGCAGTTTGGTTTATGAAAAAAGCAGTAAAGATTGCCAGAGAATTTCTGAAAAATAATTCTATTGACCTTGAAGTTATTGAAGAAATGGAATCAAATTTAAAATCAATGGAGACTAAAAAAACAATCAAGCGATGGTGGGAATAGATGATGTACAAATAAATTATGACAAGCCCTGCGCCAATCCCAAGGGCGTTCCGCATCCCCATTAGCCCAAACCCCAGCTTTATTCGAGATCGCCATGACGGATAGGTTTTCCAATGAGGTTTAAAACCCCTAGTAAAATCCTGCCTTTACTTCTGGCAAATCATCCCAAGCCGTTGTAAATTGAGGAGAGCGTAGGTCAGACTTCATCCGCCAATTCTGTTGTTTCTCCAAAAGACCAAAACCGATAGTTTCCCGGCCAAACTGTTTATTAAGCCGGTCTAGTATCAGCATAAGCCGCTGTTGTCGTTCCGTATCCCGTGGTTGTTCAAAAAGATTGCCTTGCACAATCCGTTCTGACTGTAGCCCTGTCATTATCACGCCGGCTTTTTTGTAGGGATGATGGGGTCGAAAGATTTGTTTGAGGGCGGCATGAGCTAACTTCAGTAATTCTGGAGTGTAATTGGTTGAGGTCGGCAGGGCGATCGCCTGGGAGATAGAAATTGGTTGCTCAATAAAAAAGCTAGTGCGGGCAAAAATAATCATTACCGCTGGGGTTTGTTGTTGCCGCCGCAGTTTCTCCGCCGCCCGACTAACAAAAAAAGAGATCGCCGTTTGCAGTTCATCCAACGTGGTCACTGCCTGGGCAAAGGAACGGGAAACGCAGGTTTCTTGCTTTGGATTAGGAATTAGTTCTAGGGGCAAACAGGAAATTCCCTGGAGTTCTAGTAATAGCCGTTGCCCCACCACTCCCATTTTTTTGCGGACAAGTTCAGGATTGGCCTGTTTGAATTGCAACGCCGTTGAAATGCCCCTGGCGGTAAACCACTTCTCCAACCGTCGGCCAATTCCCCAAATATCGGCGATTGGCATCGTTGCCAAAATAGGATCAGCCGCTTCTGCTTGGTCTAAGCAAAATGTGCCAACCCCGGATTGTTTTGCCACATCGGTCGCCACCTTAGCCAGTACTTTAGTGGGGGCAATGCCAATAGAAACGGGAATGCCTACCCATTGTTTAAGGCAACGCCCAATTTCTTCCCCATAATTCGTATTACTTTGATTTGGAGTTAGTTCCAGAAACGCTTCATCAATGGAATAAATTTCCACAACGGGGCTAAAAAATTGCAGGCTAGTCATTATTCTGTGGGATAAGTCGCCGTACAAAGAGTAATTAGAAGAAAAAACCTGGATATTGTGTTGCTTAACCAAATCTCGAATTTTGAACAGCGGCACTCCCATCTGGATACCTAAGGCTTTAGCCTCCGACGATCTCGCCACCACACAACCATCATTATTGGAAAGTACCAGCACTGGCTTGCCGTTTAATAGGGGTTGAAAGACCCGCTCACAGGACACATAGAAATTATTGCAATCCACCAGGGCAATGCTGTTCATAGGGGATGAATCACATTGGTAACCACACCCCACACTTCAAAGTCCATTAAATCGGTGATGACCAGGGGCGGATAGTCAGAATTTTCGGAAGCTAGATAAATTTTTTGTTTTTCCATCCGCAACCGTTTAACCAATAATTCCCCATTGACCACAGCGATCACCACCTTGTTATCCCGTGGCTCCAGGGAACGATCCACAATCAAAATATCCCCGGCATGAATCCCGGCCCCAATCATCGAATCCCCAGTCACTCGGACAAAGAAGGTGGCAGCAGGATGTTGAATCAGATATTGATTGAGGTCTAACTTGCCCTCTAAATAGTCCTCCGCCGGAGAGGGAAAACCGGCTGATACTGGACAAGCGTAAAGGGGCAGCTCATAAACCGTTCGCCGGCTGGGACGGTAAATTTCTGGTAGGACGTTGGAATGCATAATTTGTGGAGAGAGCTTCACCATCAACTGTACTAAAACTTTTCTGGGTTGGAGGTAACAGTCATAACCTATTGAGGATTTTCACTTCCCGGCAAACTGAAGTTACTCAAGGCGATCGCCAAACTAAATCAGATCTCCCCCTTTAATTCTTTCCTGGAGCCTGGTGTAGCGTTGCCGTTCCTGCTGTTGCCGCACAGCATAGCCCAAAGCCTTAGAAGAACCGATCACTAAAGCCAACCGTTTAGCACGGGTCAAACCAGTGTAAAAAAGGTTGCGGCTCAGTAAAAGGAAATGTTGCATATACAACGGCAAAATGACCACAGGATATTCCGAACCCTGGCTTTTGTGGATGCTGATGGCCCAGGCTAAACCAATCTCATTCAAATCAGCAAAATCATAATCTACTGGGCGATCGCCATAGGTAATGGTCAATATTTGTTCTTCCTTATCAATGGCAGTGATGGTGCCCTGGTCGCCATTGAAGACTTCCCGAATATAGTCGTTTTTCAGTTGCATAACCCGATCGCCGAGGCGGAAAATGGTGGTTCCCCGTTGGAGCTGGGGCTTATTCTCCTGGGGTGGATTGAGGATAGATTGCACCACGGCATTGAGGTTGCGAGTACCGATTACTCCCCGTTGCATGGGGCATAATACCTGGACATCTTGGCGGGGATTAAAACCTTGCTTGGGAATAAAATCCGTTAGTAACTCCCCAATTAACTGAACCCCATGCTCTGGTTCCGTGCCGCCGTTATGCCAAAGACAATCCGATTGGGGTTGGTCAGAAATGGTTTCCACTTGAGGATATTGCCCGTGGTTGATTTGATGGGCATGGCGAATGATGGCACTGGCCGCCGCTTGGCGAAAGACTTGGTTTAACCTGACTACGGTTATCTGCTGGGAAGCAATCAAATCTCGCAAAACATTCCCCGGCCCGACAGAGGGTAACTGGTCAATGTCCCCCACCAACAGTAATTGAGTCTTGGGGGAAATGGCCTTGAGGAGGGAATGGGCCAGGAATAAATCCAGCATGGAAGCTTCATCCACAATCACTGCATCAAAAGGCAAAGGGTTATCTTCATTACGCTTGAAGCCCATGGTATTGGGGTCAAATTCCAATAGCCGGTGCAGAGTTTTGGCTTCTAGCCCCGTCATTTCCCCTAACCGCTGGGCCGCTCTGCCAGTGGGGGCCGCCAGTCCAATTTTTTTACCCATGGCCTTCCAAAGAGCAACAATGGTGCGGGTGGTGAAGGTTTTCCCTGTTCCTGGGCCACCGGTGAGGATCATTAGTCCAGCACTGGCCGCTAGAAACACGGCGTTATATTGATGTTGAGACAATTCCAGTGCTTTTTTTGACGTATAGCGGCTAATCCAGCTTTTTACCCTTTCTGTATCTACCATTTGTCCATTGGCTAACTTTTGCGTCACATAACTCGCCAATTTGCATTCGGTGTGGTAGAAAGTGGGCTTGAACAGTAGAATTTCTTCTGCACTCAATACCTCCTCTATCAAGTCCTGAACTGCCACCATTTCCCCAACTATTGCCTGCACTGTTTCCGCCGTCGCTTCAAATTCCTCCGTGCTTAGCTTGGCGATCGCCTCTTTGACCAATTCTGGTTGGGGAAGATGGCAATGGCCTTGTTCCGCTGCTTCACCAAGGGTGTGGAGAATGCCGGCCCGGTAACGAAACTTGGAAGTGGGAGCGATGCCGACCTGTTGGGCAATTTTGTCCGCCGTCAGGAAACCAATACCGAAAATATCGTCCGCCAATTGGTAGGGATTATCAGTGACCACCCTGATGGCATCATCCCCATACTGCTTATAGATTTTGACTGCATAGGTGGTGGAAACTCCATGGCCCTGGAGGAAAAGCATCACTTCTTTGATGGCTTTTTGTTCTGCCCAGGCACTCTGGATCATCCTGACCCGTTTCTTGCCAATGCCCGGCACCTCAATCAGGCGATCGCTTTCACCTTCAATAATTTCCAGGGTTTCCAAACCAAAATGGGCCACAATCCTTTTTGCTGTCACAGGCCCCACCCCTTTGATTAGGCCACTACCAAGATATTTTTCAATGCCCGTCAAAGTTGCCGGCTTAGTTTCGTGGTATTGACTAACCTGGAACTGGGAACCATATTTGGGATGTTCCTTCCAGATTCCTTGTAATTTAAGGGTTTGCCCCGCTTGGATATTGGCAAAATTACCCACCACCGTTGTTAATTCCTTTGCTCTAGGAATTTGGAGTCGAGCAACGGTGTATCCAGTCTCTTCAGAGTGAAAAGTAATTCGCTCTATTACCCCAGTTAAATAATCTGTTGATTTCTCCATCAATAATATTTGAATACCCCATAAGCGTTGATAATGCTATGGTTGAGCCTTTTTCCAAAGCAATTGAAATGCCATCTGCCGTTACTTAATTAGTCACAATTAGGAGCGTAGCGCCCAAGCTAAGAAACGCTCAGTGTAGTATAGTGCTAACTGGTTGCTTGGACCTGAAAAAATTGCATCAAAAGCGTGTTCAGCCCAAGGGATGTCTAGTAAGATGGCAGTAGTGCCAGATGCAAGCAGACGCTGGTACATTCCCTGTGCAAATCGCACCTGTACGACATGCTCATTACGCCCATAAACTAACAGCGTTGGTGGCTGTGGGCGAATAGCATAGTTGATAGGAGACGCCTTCTGATATAGATCAGGCAATTCAGCCGGCGAACCCCCTAGAAATGCCTGCAAAACAGATCGCGAATTGATCGGATCGGGGCGCGGAGGGTTGGCATAGCCTTCAGTTAGATCGATGGGGCCATAATAGCTAACTACGGCTCGGACTGGCAGTGTTTCAGACTGCTGATAGGCTGCTAGCATGGCTAGATGCGCCCCGGCAGAACGTCCGAGCAAAGCTATTCGCTCTGGATCAGCCTCATATTCACTACCGTGTTGGCGGATGAAGGCTAGTGCTGTTAGTACATCATCTAACTGGGCAGGGAAGCGATAAAGGGGAGCATGACGGTAATCAATTGCAAAAACAGTGTAGCCCTGCGCTGCCATATAGCGGCTGAAATCGACGTTTTGCTTTGGATCGCCCCGTTGCCACGATCCACCGTAGATCACCACAATTGCTGGATATTTTCCCACTTGTAAAGGTCGGTAGATATCCATTTTTAACGATATGCCATCAGGAGAGGCAAACTGGATGCCTGGTGTATATCGCACTTCACGGAGATTGATGCCCGTGAATGAATCAGTGAGGGAAAACGGCTCCGATCTCATCTGGATCTGCAATTGATTGGGAATTTGCTCTAGATAGTTTGTCCCCAGAGCTTCCCGCATAGCAACCTCCATCCTCTGTTGCGTGGCAGGCATCTGAATTAGTGGCATAGCACAAAGAAGAAGTCCCACCAAACTAGCACCCAAAGTCAACCGTTGCAGACAACTGTGGCGCACGCCTACCATTGATACCCCGCCTGCTGTAGCATTCAGTACCAGTAGCCAGGGGCTAACTTCAGGCACACCGACTCCCAGGGTTAGCAGTGCCATGTTTGGGGCTGGGATGATCATCCAAGCACTGAGAAATAGACCGATGCCACTGAGCAGTAGTGCCAGTATTTTTAGATTGAGGGTGATCGCCATTTGTAAAATTTTGATCCTGGTTCTTGTCATGCTCAGCTGATTGACTGACAAAAGAAGTGAAAAGCAGTCTAGGTGGGGATTGTAGAAAAGAGGGGAGGTCGCGTTCTAGGATTAGATACCACTCAAAACCTGGAACGCTATGCATAATC
>NZ_JACJTJ010000066.1:0-40376 GCF_014698605.1 Synechocystis sp. FACHB-383
TGTCCCGTTTCTCGTTTCAATTTAAGCAAATCCTGAACGGTCGTTTTGCTTACTTGAAACTGCTCTGCTACTTTTCTAATTGAGGTTCCACCACCTTCATAGGTCTTGACTATCCTTTCTCTTAGATCAACTGATAGAGCTGGCATTTTACTTTTCGATGAACTCCCCTGAATATTTGTCCCTCATTGTACCACCTCGTCATAGAATCCGCCGTAACACTGCGCATTGATCTGGGATTTGATAGAGCTAGGTAGGCAGGTCATCGCGAAGAACTCCTCTGACATGAAAGTCCGATCCTGACTTTGTAGTGATAGCTTGCATAGCATCAGTGTGAACAAAGCCCCGGTCGGGTAGGAAGATCATCTTGACCTCTTGAGGCAATTGGGCAGCGACTTGATAGAGGATTCTGGCGATTTGTCCACTTTTTTCATACAGGGTCAACTGCCTGACAAAGAGTTGTACCGCCCCTGTTAACCACCGCCTTCACCACCAAGATCAGAGGCGATCTCTGAGGCAGCGCAGATTATTCGTTTGTTTCGTCTATTGCGTTTATTGCGTTTGTGGGATTAAAGTGATTCTATTACATGAACTACTCACGATACCGAGATTCCTATGGCAATCTCCAGCCCAAGGCTCCAGCTACCCACGGAGTCTGAAATTGAACTGTCTCAAATAAGCAGCCGCATTCTGTCAGCTCACCTGCGCGGCGCAACCCAGCGTCTCAAGGTCGTTGAAGAGGATGGTAGCGAAGAAACCGTTGAGATTCCTGCCAGTGCCCTCCATCTTCTGGTCGATATCCTGGCTGAGATGGCCCAGGGCAACGCCGTCACCCTCATTCCCATCCATGCCGAACTCACCACCCAAGAATCCGCCGATATCCTCAACGTCTCCCGTCCCTTCCTGATCAAACTCCTAGACTCCGGTGAGATTCCCTGTCGAATGGTCGGCAAACACCGCCGCATCCGTTTCCAAGACCTCATGGACTACAAACAGAAAACAGACGAAGCCAGAACCCAAGCCCTTGATGCTCTGGCCCACCAAGCCCAAGACCTGGGTATGGGTTATTAGCATGCCCTCAAACTACACAGCCCTCTACGATGCCTGTGTGCTTTATCCTGCTCCCCTGCGGGATCTTCTCCTGCAACTAGCCCTGACTGACCTCTTCCGAGCCAAGTGGACAGATGACATTCATCAGGAGTGGCTCCGGAATGTTCTCAACAAGCGGCCTGACCTGACCTTAGAGCAACTCACCCGCACCCGAGACCTCATGAATAGCCATGTGCGGGACTGCCTGATCACAGGCTATGAATCCTTGATTCCTGCTTTACACTTACCAGATCCCGATGATCGCCATGTTCTTGCCGCTGCCATCCAAGGGGGCGTGGATGTGATTGTCACCTTCAACCTCAAAGACTTTCCACCTCGGGCATTAGCTCCCTACGATATTGAGGCGCAGCACCCGGATGAGTTTATTGCCTGCGTCATCGATTTGAAACCGATTACAATTGCTCAGGCGGTAGAGACCGTGAGAAGGCGGCTACGCAGTCCCCCCATGACCAAGGAAGAACACCTAGAAACGCTTTTGTGCCTGGGACTACCGTTAACCATTTCTAGGCTACGTGAGATTTGCTACGAGATCTAGGTACCCCTATTCCTACTGCCGTAGCTCGAACAAATCGTGCAACGCATCGCCAAGCAATTTCAGGGCAAGAGATCGTTAGAGTAGTTACCAAGGAGGGTTCGATCATGCCAACTCTGACCATACAGGAAGCACAAGCCCAGTTGCCCGACCTGATCCATCACCTGAGCCTCGGCGAAGAGGTGGTGATCACTGAGAACGACCAGCCCGTGGCAAAGCTGGTACCGACCACGCCGCCCGCCGAGGCCCGAAGAGTCCCCAAATTCGGCACGTTAAAAGGAACCGTACTTTCGATGGAACACTTCGACGATCTATTGGAGGAGTTCGAGGACTACATATGATGCAACTGCTCCTAGACACGCACACGTTAATCTGGGCGGTCGATGATCCTGTTTAGATACCTCCCGTGGCCATGACCGCAATGGCTGACTCTGCGAACGACCACTATCTGGGAAATGGCCATCAAGTTCAGCAAAGGCAGGCTCCCATTGTCACTGCTCTACCGTCCCTGGATGGACAAGGCGACGCCATTCCTGCCCTCACCGTCACCTACGCCCAAAAGGGGACTTCGATCCACCCCGTTCCTGCATGGGGTATGTATCCCACAGAATTAAGATCAGTACCGAGAACACTAATTGTTCTCTACAAAGTACTCCCACTGGGGTTGTACCAAATTCACCTAGAATTAGGGCATTAGCTAGCAAAAGCGGCAATAGCATAACATTACTGCCATTAAGACCCCTGGCAATGCTCAAGGTATTAAGTAGCTGGAGCCTAACTTTTCTTAATGGAATAGAAAACAGCCAAGACACCGCGAATCTATGAACCCTGTAAGCCACAACAACATCGTTAACTTTATATGGGGTATAGCAGATGATGTTTTACGGGATGTCTACGTGCGGGGCAAGTACCGTGACGTGATTCTACCGATGACGGTCATCCGGCGCCTCGACGCACTTTTAGAGCCTAGCAAGGAAAAAGTCCTCGGTATGAAGAGTCAGTTAGATGCAGCAGGTATTGCTAACCAGCACGCGGCTCTCTGTCAGGCCTCCGGAGAAGCTTTTTACAATACCTCACCTTTTACCCTACGTGACCTGAAGAATCGTGCTAAGCAACAGCAGCTCAAGGCTGATTTCGAGGCTTACCTAGATGGCTTTTCACCTAACGTCCAGGAGATCCTCGACAAATTTAAGTTCCGCAACCAAATTCCTACGCTGATCGAGGCAGATATCCTCGGACACCTGCTAGAGAAGTTCCTCGACTCCCGCGTCAACCTTAGCCCCAAGCCCTTGCAAGATACGGAAGGTAGGGAGCTACTTCCGGCACTCGATAACCATTCTATGGGCACCATCTTCGAGGAACTGATCCGTCGCTTCAACGAGGAGAACAACGAGGAGGCGGGGGAGCACTTTACCCCTCGGGATGTGGTCAAGCTTATGGCTGACCTAATCTTTCTGCCCATTGCCGACTTGATTGAATCTGGTACCTACCTAGTTTATGACGGGGCCTGTGGTACCGGCGGTATGCTGACGGTGGCGGAGGAACGCCTAGCTGAATTGGCTCTGAACCATGGCAAGGAGGTCTCCATCCACCTCTTTGGACAGGAAGTACAGCCTGAGACCTATGCCATCTCCAAAGCCGATTTACTCCTCAAGGGTGAAGGGGCTGAGGCGGAGAATATGAAGTATGCTTCCACCCTCTCCAGCGATGCTTTCCCGTCGCAGGAATTCGATTTCATGCTGTCTAACCCCCCCTATGGCAAGAGCTGGAAGACTGACCTGGAGCGCCTGGGGGGTAAGGGAGACATCAAAGACCCGCGCTTTGTTACCCAGCACGGTGGTGACTCAGAATACAAGATGATTACCCGCTCCTCAGACGGGCAGCTGATGTTCTTGGTCAACAAGATCGCCAAGATGAAACACAGCACCAGCCTAGGTAGCCGTATCGCTGAGGTGCACAATGGGTCATCGCTCTTTACAGGGGATGCGGGCCAGGGCGAAAGTAATATCCGCCGCTGGATCATCGAAAACGACTGGCTGGAGGCCATCATCGCCCTGCCGGAGAACATGTTTTACAACACTGGCATCGCTACCTACATCTGGCTATTGACTAATCGTAAGAGCAAGGAACGCCAGGGTAAGGTTCAGCTTATCGATGCAACAGAATGGTATGTGCCCCTACGACGTAACCTCGGCAAGAAGAACTGCGAGTTCTCCGAGGAACAGATGGGTACCATTGTGGATTTGGTGCTTCATCCAGTGGAGACAGAGAAATCGAAGATCTTCCCCAATGAAGCTTTTGGCTACTGGAAGGTGACCGTAGACCGCCCTTTACGGGTGCAGGGGGCAGATCCCCATCGGGTCTATAAAGCAGCTGAAATTAAGGCCCTCAAGGCTGAAGGCAGGGTTACGGAAGAGGGTGTGCCAATTATTAAGAAGATCCACAAGAAGGGAACCCAGCCTGACCCAATCCATGGTTTGTTTGAGGTAGAGATCGCCGGGAAGTCTTGCACTGTGGAGTATGAACCGGATACAAACTTGCGAGACAGTGAGCAGGTGCCGCTGCTGGAGGAAGGTGGTATCGAGGAGTTCTTCCAGCGTGAGGTGTTGCCCTACACCCCGGATGCCTGGATTGACCCCAACAAGACTCAGATTGGCTACGAGATCTCATTTACAAGGCACTTCTACAAGCCTGCACCGATGCGGACCCTAGACGAGATCAAGACCGATATCTATGCCCTGGAGCAGGAGACGGAAGGGCTGCTAGAACAGATTGTCGGGGAGGTGGAGCTATGAAGGAAATCCGCGGCGACGCTAAGAATATACGAACACTACTTGGTGGTGCTAAGTATGCAATTGACTACTATCAAAGGGAGTACCGCTGGAAGCGTAAGCAGATTACTGAGCTGATCGACGACCTTGCAGAGAAGTTTACAGAGAGCCATGAAGAAGGCAATGAGCGTTCCGCCGTTGAAGGCTACGGGCACTACTTTCTCGGGTCGATTATCGTTAGCGACAAGGAGGGGCGCAAATACATCATTGACGGGCAACAGCGCCTCACATCATTGACTTTGCTACTCATTTTCATTCATCGACAGCTTGCCGACGAGGAGCATAAGGGGCAACTTACCGACCTCATCTTTTCCCAGAAGTTTGGCAAGCGCTCTTTTAACTTGGACGTGCCTGAGCGCAACGCTTGTATGGAGGCATTGTTTACCGGAAAGCTCTTCGATGACAGTGACCAGCCTGAGTCTGTCGTTAATATCGTTCATCGATTTCAAGACATTGAAGAGCATTTTCCAGAGGAACTTTCGGATGCAAGCCTCCCTTACTTCGCTGACTGGTTGATTGAGAATGTTCACCTGGTCGAGATTACTGCCTATTCTGATGCTGATGCCTACACCATCTTCGAGACGATGAACGACCGTGGGCTCTCGCTCACACCCACCGATATGCTCAAGGGGTATCTATTAGCCAATATTACAGATCCCGATATCCGGGTTCGTGTAAGCAAGGTCTGGCGGGACCAGATTGCTAGGTTACAGAGTTTAGGTAAGGAAGAAGATGCCGATGCTATTAAGGCCTGGCTCCGTAGTCAGTATGCTCAAACCACGCGGGAGCGGAAACGAGGGGCACAGCCCCGGGACTTCGACTTAATTGGCACTGAGTTTCACCGCTGGGTCAGAGACAATGAGAATGCGTTGGGACTTGATGCCTCGTCAGAGTTTGCCCGCTTTATTGAGGAGGACTTTGCTTTCTATGCCCGCTGGTATGAAAGAATTTACCATGCCACTGAGACCCTAACACCGGGGATGGAAGCAGTCTTCTACAATGCTCAGCACAACTTCACATTGCAGTACCCCGTGCTCCTTGCCGCTCTCCGAAGAAGCGACTCTGAAGCAGAGATATTACGCAAAATACGCATTGCGGCTGGCTACATCGACATTATTCTTGCTCGACGTGTATGGAACTGGAAAGCAATTTCCTACTCGAACATGCAGTACAACATGTTTTCGATTATTAAGGAGATACGAGGAAAATCACCGGTGGAGCTTGCAGAAATACTGACAGCCCGCCTGACTGAAGATGAAAATAGCTTTGAGGGCAACGACCGCTTCTCCCTACACCGTATGAATGGTAAGCAGATACAGCTTCTACTAGCTCGCATGACTAACTTCGTTGAAGTACAGTCTGGTCGGTCATCCCGCTATGTAGAGTACACCACCGGTCAAGGTAAGAAGCGCTACGAGGTCGAACATATCTGGGCTAACCACCACGAGCGGCATAAGGATGAATTTAGTCACCCGTCAGAGTTTGACGAGTACCGCAACCGCATCGGTGGGCTGTTGTTGTTACCGAAGAGCTTTAATGCAAGCTATGGCGACTTACCATACATCCAAAAGCGCAAACACTATACCAAACAAAACTTACTGGCCCTGAGCCTCCATGGACTAGCTTACAAAAACGACCCAGGGTTTAAACAATTTATAAGCAAGTCAAGTTTACCTTTCAAGCCTCATAGGAAGTTCAAAAAAGCTGACCTCGACGCACGGCAGGATCTATATAACCAGATTGCCGAGCAGGTATGGAGTCCCAATAATCTGCTGCGGGAGGTGGAGCCATGAAACTGAAACCCTATCCCGAATACAAGGATTCCGGTGTGCCGTGGTTAGGTAAAATACCAGCGCACTGGCCTGAGAAACGAGCAAAGTATTACTTTAAGGAAGTTGATGAACGTTCAGAAACAGGGGACGAGGAAATGCTTTCGGTGTCGCACATTACGGGGGTGACGCCTCGTAGCCAGAAGAATGTGACCATGTTCAAAGCCGAGTCGAATACCGGAGATAAGTGTTGCCAACCCGGTGATCTAGTTATCAATACGATGTGGGCCTGGATGTCTGCATTAGGTGTCTCAAACCATGCTGGAATTGTTAGTCCTGCTTATGGTGTTTATCGACCGATAAACAGCCAGGATTACGAAAACTATTATCTGGATCACCTGTTGCGAATTGGAGCTTATAGGTCGGAATATATCTGCCGCTCAACAGGCATCCGCTCGTCCCGACTTAGGCTCTATCCAGATAAGTTTCTCAGTATGCCTGTGGTTTGCCCTCCGCAGTCAGAGCAGCAGTTGATTGCACAATTCCTGAAGGCCCAAGACTATTTGTTTCGCAAATTCATCCGCAACAAGCGGCGGCTAATCGAACTGCTAAAGGAGCAGAAGGAGAACATCATTAACCAGGCTGTTACCCGTGGGCTAGACCCTAACGTTAAGCTCAAACCCAGTGGTGTGGATTGGATTGGGGATATACCAGATCATTGGGAGGTTAGACGAGTAGGAAACTTCGCAAGGGTAGGCAACGGCTCAACACCATCAAGGAGCATGCCCGGATACTGGTTGAACGGACATTTCCCCTGGCTTAACAGTTCGCAAGTAAACCGTGGCTTTATTGATAGTGCCGATCAATTTGTTAGTAGCCTCGCTTTACGGGAATGTCACCTACCCCTTTTGAATAAGGGTACACTCCTTGATATTGAAGCAACCATCAATCAACATTTAGCATTCATTGACATTAGAAACCCTATTGTTTCTGTCGAGTATTTGCAAAAAATATTTAGTGCATCTTATAACGTATTGCGCTCAATAAGTGATGCTTCTGGCAGCACTAAAGGCGCACTGACATGCGATGACATCAAGAAATTCAAGGTTCCTTTACCACCAATTAATGAACAGGATCAAATTCTTCTTCACACTAGAATAACTACGAATGCCATCGATCAGACCATCACCCGTGCCGAGCGTGAGATCGAACTGATGCGAGAATACCGTACTCGCCTAATCTCCGATGTCGTTACCGGGCAAGTAGACGTGCGGGACATCGAAGTGCCGGAGGTGGTGAAGGAAGACTTGTTAGACCTAGAGGAAGACTCCTCGGAGGCTATGGACGATGAGCTAGAAGCCGGGGAGGAAGAATGAACCGCCAGTCTGCACCGGAGCCAAAAGTTATCATCATTGCTGGTCCCAACGGAGCAGGAAAAACTACCTTTGCTGAAGAATTCTTACCCCAGGAAGCCCAGTGTTTAACCTTTATCAATGCTGATCTCATCGCTGCCGGAATAGCCCCCTTTGAACCAGAACAGGCTGCATTTCGAGCAGGGAGACTGATGCTAGAGGAGATCCAGAACCATGCTCGGCGGGGGCAGAACTTCGCCTTTGAAACAACCCTGAGTGGTCGCAGTTACGCTCGCCTCATTCCCATCTGGCAATTGCAGGGCTACATCGTGAAACTATTCTTTCTGCAACTGGCATCCCCCGAACTAGCCATTGCCCGGGTAGCGCAACGTGTTCGAGCTGGAGGGCATCACGTCCCCGAAGCAGTTATTCGCCGGCGCTTTGCGGCTGGGTTACACAACCTGGAGACCCTCTACAAACCAGTAGTTGACGAATGGATCTGCTATGACAACTCAGGCAGTGAACCTGTGCTTATTAAGAAAGGAGGTAAGTTATGACCAATCAACAAGGTAATGTTAATGCCCGCAACAGAGAAGAAGATCCAGACATCCTGGGGGCAGAGAATGCTTTGAGGCGGGCCGGTCAGAGGGCACGGGAACGGGCTAAACAAGCCGGAATCGGTGTCATTATCTTTAAAGATGGCCAGATTGTCGAAGAAATGCCCGAGTGATCAACCTCCTTAACCCCAGTCGTGACCATTCCCGCTTGTCCCAAGATTTACCACATTGTCCATGTGGATCGGTTGCCCTCAATTATTGCTGATGGGTGTCTGTGGTGCGATGCGGCGATCGCCCAGCGGAATACTGGGGGAACAACCATCGGGATGAACAAAATCAAGCAACGGCGGTTGAATGAATTGACCTTGTCTAGCCATCCGGGTTTGTACGTGGGGCAATGCGTGCCCTTCTATTTTTGTCCTCGTTCCATCATGTTGTTTCTCATCCACAAGAAGAATGCCGAGTTGAGCTATAAGGGAGGACAGGAACCGATCATTCACCTAGAGGGAGATTTACTCAAAGCTGTGAACTGGGCTAATCAGCATAACCTCCGCTGGTCTTTTACCCTCTCCAATGCTGGCTCATATTACTTTGAAGATTGTAATGACTTAGCGCGGTTACCCGAAATTGATTGGTTAGCGGTGCAAGCTACTAATTGGCGGGGTCAGAAACAAGAAGGTAAGCAGGCAGAGTTCCTGGTAGAAAACACCGTTCCATGGCATCTTGTCGAACGTATCGGGGTAAAATCACGAATAATTTATGATCAAGTGAGTAAGGCTTTGCCCAAAGGGGGACATCATCCACGAGTAGAGATCAAACCAGAATGGTATTACTAATCTGGAGGAGGCGCTAATGTTTGAATGTAAAAGTGGCAACATCTTAGCAGAGGATACCGAAGCCCTGGTCAACACCGTCAACTGTGTGGGCGTGATGGGCCGCGGCATTGCCTTACAGTTCAAAAAAGCCTTCCCAGATAACTTCAAAGCCTATGCCAAAGCCTGTAAAGAAGAAAAGGTTAAACCCGGCGAAATGTTCGTCTTTGAAACTAGACAACTGGTAAACCCTCGTTTAATTATCAACTTTCCAACCAAACGACACTGGCGTGCCCATAGCCGTATAGAAGACATTGAAATTGGGTTGACAGCCCTTAAAAGTACTATACAAGAATACAAGATTCATTCCATCGCCATTCCCCCTTTAGGCTGTGGGTTGGGCGGACTTAATTGGGGTGAAGTCAAAACCCGTATTGAGGCAGCCCTCAAGCCTCTTGATAATGTAAGGATTGTCCTCTATGAACCCCATGGCGAACTAGCTCAAGCAAAAACCCTACAGGGTCTTCATCCACCAAATATGACCCCTGGCAGGGCTGTGTTGGTTGAATTGATCAACCGTTATCTACAAGGATTGCTAGATCCCTTTATTACTCTGCTAGAAATACATAAGCTAATGTACTTTATGCAAGAGGCAGGGGAATCCCTAAAACTGAGATACACAAAAGCGCCCTACGGCCCCTACGCCGAAAACCTACGCCATGTCTTGAATGTGATTGAAGGACACCTAATTACCGGATACGCAGACGGAGGTGATCAACCAGATAAACCCATTGCCCTACTGCCCAATGCAATTGAAAATGCGACAGTATTTTTACAGGATTATCCAGAGACTCACGCAAGATTTGAACGAGTAACCAAGTTAGTAGAGGGATTTGAATCTCCCTTTGGCTTAGAACTTCTGTCCACTGTGCATTGGATAGTTAAGAACGAGTCTGTCAATTCACCATCTGATGTCATTGATCGTACCTATGCGTGGAATCAGCGTAAACAACAATTTACGCAGAGACAAATTGGGCTAGCGATCAATGTTCTTAACAAACAAGGATGGCTTAAGCTATCCCAAGTTGAATCCTAATGAAAACCACTGACACCAGCGAGAAAGGCCTAGAGAGCATAATTGTAAGCTCCCTGGTGGATGAGGCAGGCTACATATTGGGTGACCCCAAGGACTACGACCGGGAGCATGCCATCGACCTGGCTAAGCTGTTACAGTTCCTTGCCACTACCCAACCCGACACCTATGAAGCTTTAAGCATCAAGGAGGAAAGTCCTCGGCGCACCCAGTTTTTGCACCGGCTACAGGGTGAGATCGCCAAGCGGGGTGTAGTGGATGTGTTACGTACCGGTATCAACCATGGTCCAGCCCATGTGGATCTTTTTTACGGTACACCTACCCCAGGCAACCTAAAGGCAGCAGAACGGTTTGCGGCTAACATCTTCAGCGTCACCCGCCAGCTCCGCTACAGTCGTGGGGAAACCGCCCTTTCCCTCGATATGGCTATCTTCATCAATGGGCTCCCCATTGCCACCTTTGAGCTTAAGAATCGGCTCACCAAGCAAACTGTCTTAGATGCAGTGGAGCAGTATCAACGGGATCGAGACCCCAAGGAATTACTGTTCCAGTTCGGTCGCTGCGCTATCCACTTTGCTGTAGATGACCAAGAAGTACGCTTTTGTACCCACCTCAAGGGCAAGGGGTCTTGGTTTCTACCTTTTAACAAAGGTTACAACGACGGCGCAGGTAATCCCCCTAATCCAGCAGGACTAGCCACCGACTACCTTTGGAAAGAAATTCTCTCTAAAGATGGGTTGACCGACATCTTGGAGAACTATGCCCAGATAGTCGAGGAAAAGGAAGAAAAGACCGGCAGAAAGACAATTAAACAGGTCTTTCCTCGGTATCACCAGTTAACCGTGGTGCGGCGGCTTCTAGCTAGTGCTAGGGAAACCGGGGTGGGAAAACGTTACCTGATTGAGCACTCAGCAGGCAGTGGGAAAAGTAACTCCATTGCCTGGTTAGCCCATCAACTGGTAGGGCTGGAGCACAACAGCAAAGCGTTGTTCGATTCGGTCATTGTGGTTACCGACCGGCGGGTACTAGACAAGCAAATCAAAGACACTATCAAGCAATTTGCTCAAGTCTCCGCTACTGTTGGCCATGCCGAGCGTTCAGGGGACTTGCGCCAGTTCATCAAGGCCGGGAAGAAAGTTATCATCACCACGGTGCAAAAGTTTCCCTTCATTCTTAACGAGATTGGGGACGAACACCGCCAGAGCAAATTTGCCATCATCATCGACGAAGCCCACTCTAGCCAGGGCGGCAAGACCACCGCAGCGATGAACCGCGTATTAGAAGCTTCAGTCCCCTACAGCGGCTCCGATGAGGAGGGGGAAGAGACTGTCGAGGACAAAATCAACAAAATCATGGAAGGGCGGAAGATGGTAGGTAACGCTAGTTACTTTGCCTTCACTGCGACTCCGAAGAATAAGACCCTGGAGATATTCGGCGAGCCTGACCCACAGCCTGACGGCACAGTGAAGCATTACCCTTTCCATAGCTACACCATGAAGCAAGCTATTCAGGAAGGCTTTATTCTCGATGTGTTGAAAAACTACACGCCGGTGGATAGCTATTACCGCTTAGCCAAGGTAGTGGAGGATGACCCCGTCTTTGATGCTAAGAAAGCCCAGAAGAAACTGCGCCGCTATGTGGAGTCCCACGACCATGCCATCCGGGAGAAGACTGAGATCATGGTGGATCATTTCCACACCCAGGTTATAGGCCATGGCAAACTCGGGGGACAAGCCCGGGCCATGGTGATTACCAACAGTATTGCCCTAGCTATCCAGTATTTCCAAACCTTCAA
Organism: Synechocystis sp. FACHB-383; assembly: GCF_014698605.1. Classification (NCBI taxonomy): domain Bacteria; kingdom Bacillati; phylum Cyanobacteriota; class Cyanophyceae; order Synechococcales; family Merismopediaceae; genus Synechocystis; species Synechocystis sp. FACHB-383. The sequence goes on from NZ_JACJTJ010000066.1 coordinate 11,849, forward strand.
AGACTATCTCCAAGAACGCAAAAGTCCCTACCAGGCGATCGTGGCGTTTTCCGGGGAGCACGAATATGGAGGCGTGAAGGTGAGCGAAGCGACGCTGAACGGGTTTCCCAGTAGCCAAATTACGGACAAGGTAAAGGAAGACCCCTACCGTTTCCTCATCGTCGCCGACAAGTACCAGACGGGTTACGATGAGCCCCTACTGCACACTATGTACGTGGACAAAGCTCTCTCCGGCATCAAGGCAGTGCAGACTCTCTCCCGCCTTAATCGAGCCCATCCCCAGAAGCATGACACCTTTATACTCGACTTTTACAACGACTCGGAAACAATCCAATCATCCTTTCAGCCCTATTACCGCACCACCATCCTCAGCGATGAAACTGACCCCAACAAGCTCCACGACCTAAAAGCGGCTTTGGATGGACACCAAGTCTACACGCAGGACCAAATCGACTATCTAGTGGGGGTGTATCTGAAGGGAGCAGATCGAGACAAGCTTGACCCAATTTTGGATACCTGCGTGGCCACCTACAATGCTGATCTAGACGAAGTTGGACAAGTAGACTTCAAAGGCAAGGCCAAAGCTTTTGTCCGCACCTACGGCTTCCTAGCATCGATCCTGCCTTACTCCAATGCCCAGTGGGAAAAACTGTCCATCTTCCTCAACTTCCTCGTCCCCAAGCTTCCAGCGCCCAGAGAAGAAGACCTCTCCCGCGGCATCCTAGAGGCGATCGACATGGATAGCTACCGTGTTGAGATGAAAACTAGCCTGAGGATTGACCTATCAGATCAAGACGCTGAGGTAAGGCCTGTACCAACGGCTGGAGGGGGAAGCAAACCAGAACCCGAGCTAGACCAATTAAGCAACATCATCAAAACGTTCAACGACCAGTTCGGCAACATCAACTGGAAGGATGGTGACAAGATCCTCAAAGTCATTGCTGAGGAGATTCCAGCCAAAGTAGCCGCTGATGTAGCCTACCAGAACGCCATGAAGAACAACGATAAAAAGACCGCCCGGATCGAACACGACGCAGCACTGCAGAGGGTCATGATCGAATTGTTGTCCGACCACACTGAGCTGTTCAAACAGTTCAGCGACAACATGTCGTTCAAAAAATGGTTGGGCGATACCATCTTTGGTGCCACCTACCGGGAACATCGACAGGCAAGCTAATAAAATCAACTAGCTATTAGCAGTTTTTGCAATTCTAGAGCTGGGTCGATGATGTTAATATCCTTGTCTGTAACTACCGTTTCTTCACCTTCAGCACATTCATAAACCACATAGGTCCAGATGCCCGGGCTCCCGGCATCAACTACTTCTGACTCATAGAAGGTAACGGTTTCGTCTTCCTCACACTCATAGTAGGAAGAGAGTATATCCTCCCAATGGCAGTCGGACATTTCCATGGTCTCTTGGATGGAAGCTAGCACCCCAGCGATGTGGTGAGGCTGGGTTTCTACCTGCACCAATCTTTCCTCTTCCCACTCGAAGTTATGCAAGGACAACATAACCTAGTCCTCTAATTCTTGATGCCTTGATTCTAGTTCCACCCTGGGGTTAGAGCACCCTGCTCATCAGTTTTCTCCCCTGTAGGGGTCGCAACAGAGACACGCGACCCATTCAGCCAAACCGTCGAATGGGTGGCTTATCCAGTCAATGTTACGTCGTTGTGATTCAGAGTTGAAAGAGCAACACCAGCAAGACTACCGACGTTAGACTCGCCAGCAGTGTCCGACTGACGTTCCACCGATTCCAACGAGGCTCAAAGCTTAGACGAGCGGATTTGAGGGCCGTTTCGCCCATGGCATCCACATTGAGCTCTTGGAGTTGATTGTTGAGCGGCACATTAATCGTAAAAGTGGAGAGTTGTACCCCTAGCATGTAAACCAGCAGTACTGCGAGCAATAGCAACCGCTGAGAGCCTTCTAGTTGACTGAAACCTAGACCAGTTACGGCTACTGATGCCACCACGGAGCCGACCCAGACAGCTACAAAGACTGGCTGTTTTTTTTGAACGACACCGTCGATGACTTGAAAGGCACGGATAAAATCACGATCTCTCAATTGCTTAATTCCTGGCATGACGATGGTGGCAAAAGCAAATAGGAAACCTGCGACAAGGGAGCACAGCAAAGTCGTCACAATCAGCAGAATTTGAAAAGCTACTTCAGTAGACATGGTTAAGTTCTTCAATGTTCAAAATTAGTTGCGGGCAGTAACGAAGAGTTGGATGGTCGCTAGGCAACCAGGCAGGGGACCCAAGATCGCGGTGGCGACTGGCCGAATCCCCTATTCTGGAGCCGTTCGAGGGAGCACAGCTTAGTAAGACAAGCTAGGGCTTTGGTACAGGGAGGACTGATCCGAGAGCTGCTTCAGGATGAAATCGGCAACGTCGGCCCGAGAAATCTGTAGCGTGATGTTACGATCACTGCTAGGAAAACTGTGATGATACTGCCCCGTGTGCGGTCCATCAGTAAGGGCACTCGGGCGCACGATGGTCCAATCTAAACCACTGCTTTTTACCAGCGCTTCTTGCCGCTGGTGATCGGCAAAGACCTGGCGCAGGATGAAGCCAAACATAACGTACTTCCAGTAAAAGTTTAGGTTGCTCCAACTTTCTCCAGCGCCTAGGGTCGATAGGCAAATTAACCGACGCACGCCTACCTGCTGCATCGCCTTGATAATCTGCTGGGTACCTTCTGAGCGAATGGTGCTCTTTAACTGTTTGCCCGCCCCTAGGACACACAGCACTGCATCTTGTCCCTGGATGGCGGTTTCGACTGCTACGGAATCCATCACGTCTCCTTGGGCGAGGCGGAGTTGAGGATGCTGAATATCGAGCTTGGTCAAATTGCGAGCAAAGGCGGTGACAGTATGTCCCTGTTCTAAGGCTTGTTGAACAGCCTGCCGACCGACAGTTCCAGTGGCACCAAAAATAACTAGTTTCATGGCTTGAAAGCTCCCTAAGTAATGACAGTTTCAGCTTAAGGAAATCGCCAAAACCAGGCTGTCAGGTTCTTGCGGGACTATCACTTTCTTGCGATCTCTTTTCTAGAACTAAGACATTCTGACTGCGACAGCATAAGAATGGGGCTTTGAAAGGCAGGATACACTGCTCCCTCTTCTGCTGCTGTTTCATCTGAAGGTGCGAGTTCTGGCATAAGCCGAGAGATATCGGACCAAAACTAGTGAGGCAACGATGTGATGCCCCACTGTACCAGCGGACCCAAAAATCAGGAGGTTCATCCAATGGCCTTCAGAAAGATGACATTCTTGCTAATGAAGGTCGGCTTGAAGGAACTTTCATGGTTTGCAGCTCTGGCACGTTCTGGTTACGAGTTGTCGTTGTAGAGCGAAACACTTAAGATTGATTCAACATTTTGCACTGTTCACAAGATTTTGTGTGGAACGGCTTGAAAATCGGACCGTTGATACGAATCGCGAGTCAAGGAACCCAATAAACTGATGGCCGCTGCGCAACCGCAAGCAGACTTGCCCCTAGAGTCACCGTCAAATGTGACGGCGTCGGCGTCCCAACCGTCAGAGATTCGCCTGGAACATCTGCAATTTCCGCCAGGGGAAGCGACAGTTCACAGTCCTGACCATCACACCTTATTCATCAGTTTGGCGCCGCGACCGATTCAATATCACCAGGCCCAAGACGGCAAAACCCACGAAGCGCTTTATCGGCGTGGCGATTTCACGATTACTCCGGCCGACCTACCATTCTTTGCGCGTTGGCAGGGCACCGAAAACTGTTTGCAATTACAGATGAGCGATCAATTCCTGCGCTCCGTTGCCCAAGAAACCCTGACCGGTTACAGCGATCACCTCACTCTGGTTCCTACCTTCCAAAGTCGCCAAGGGTCGATTGAAGCGATCGCGACACTAATGTTGATTGAATTGCAGCACCGGCAGTCTGGCAGTGCCCTGTATTTGGACTCGCTGGCCCAATCCCTGACCGTCCAATTGCTGCGGCAGCACAGCAGCGCCCAACCACAATTGCCTAAGTATGAAGGGGGCTTGCCACCTTACCAATTGCGTCGAGTCTTGTCCTATGTGGATGCCCATCTGACCCAAGACATTAAATTAGCTGACCTGGCACAACTATTGACGATGAGTCCGTTTCATTTTGGGCGGATGTTCAAAAAGTCAGTGGGAATAGCTCCCCACCAATATGTGATTCAGCAACGAGTTGAACGCGCTAAAACCCTCCTAAAAAAGAGTGATCTCGCCATCATCGACATTGCCCTTGATTGTGGTTTTAGCAGTCACAGTCACCTCAGCCAGCAATTTCGCAAAGTGATGGGGATGACACCCAGAACCTTCAGAGGCTAGGCGTTTAGACATGGAGTTTCGTAGACAAGGTTTAGTTAGTTAACCAACTCCAAGGAGGAAGACAAAACAGCAATGCCTCCAATCCAATTATCAGCACCCTCACAAGGCTTAACATAAAGCAGCTCGGGATGACGAGAATGCTTAGCTCCTCGACAAATACGTACCTCAGTTCCAGAAGAAATTGAGCAAAGCTTAGAACTGGACGGTTTACCGTGAAATCTCTTAGAAATTAAACCCACTGCTTGAGAAGTCAAAATATAAACCTTCATATAGGAGGAGGGTGGGGCATAAATCTTAGAAGACTTATCACACTTGAGTTTGGTCAATTTATTTTCACTGTCTTTTTTTAACGAACTTTCAGTGGGGGTGGGGCATAATTTAGAGCTCTCTCTAGGTAAGGACTCTGAACTTTTTGACTTGGGCAAAGTTCTTGGCTTTGGAAGCTGAGTACTTACAAAGGGAACCTCGGCGGAAGACTGACCAACTATCGGGTTTTCTAGCCCAGTGTCAATGAAATTGTTGCTAGCACTATCTGATTGGATACCCAGCTCTGGCTCTTCCTTAACGACTTGAGGAGTTTTTTCTGTTATCACCTCAATCTGCCTATCAATAAACTCAGGCTCAGTTACTGCACTGGGAAGTAGGCTTGATATTTCAAGGTCTGCCAATTTAATACACTGTGGATGCCAGAACTCTTTATATCGAGCTAAGGTTTTATCAGAGGCACGGATGCCAAATATCTCTTTGATTGCCCCAATTAATAACTCTTTCAGTTCTCCGACCTTCCTTGGCAACACTTTCACCGTTTCCGAAAGATACTCCATGCCCTGTTTAATACGCTCAATGGCACCTTTTTGTCGGCTCTGATTAACTAAATTCTCCTTCGGTGGATTTTCTGGGCGACAACCTTTTTTCTGCAAGTCATTAAAGCTGCCAATCCGGCTTGGTTCACTACCATAGGGGTAGTAATACTTCTCTATGCACCTTCCCCAGTCCTTAGCACGACGGTGGATATTATGCTTGTGTCGACAATATTTTTGATAACCAGGACTCGATTCTGCTGTTTCTACTATGTAGTCCGCTAGGGCTTGCCCTTCTAGCCCCTTAAAGACACGCCCATAGGTACTGATTATCCGCAACAGGTCGTTAGTCTGTCCGAAACTTGTCCAGCCCTCAGCTATCTGTTCCCTTAGGTCTTGGGCAAAGCTACACGCATCAGCTTCCCCTTTGACCCGTCGAAAATGTTTTATGTGACTGGCACTCTCTATCGCTGTTTCAATCAGCTCTATGTCCTGTTCTTCTGCCGCCGCTTCCCCTTGCTCTAAGAAAACTTCTATCTCGTTACTGTAGGGGACGAAGTCTTTGTCCAGTAGGTAAGACCCCCGCTGTAACGGTAGTCTTAGAGCTTTATACGCTGTTTTACTATGCTTACTGTAGCCCTTGGTGTTGGGGAAGATTTCCAACTTGCCATCTTTTACTTCATACCCCGCTTTGTTTGCTGTCAGCCGCAACATATGCGCCAGCTTAAACGTGGGCAGAGCTTTCGGGAACACAAAGTACACGTGCAAGCCTTCACTGTTAGAGGACTGCACTGTCACTATGCTGTTTATACCCACCTCTTCGTAGGCTCCTAACAACTCTCGGTATTGCGCCTCGCTGTTACCTGGATGATAGGGACTCTGACGGTCAATATCTAGCACCGCATAGTGAGTCGTGGTGCCAAAAGATAGCCCTATCAATCTCTCCGGGTCCTGATACATGCTCCATAAATTGCGGTGCTCTATTGGGTAATCACTTATAGTTATCCACTCTGGGGTTGAGCTATAAGAACTTTTTATAAAGTTAAATCGATGGTTAAAAAATCTACAAAACCTTTGCCCCGTATAACTTTGGGGCAGGTGCTTAGTCATTAGCACTGCTCAGATACTCTCCTATTTTTTCCCAGGAGGAGCTATCCGGCAAATTGGTATGCTACACTGACGACAGTATTTGTTGAGTCTGTGTAGCTACCTGTGGCGTGCCTGAGAAACACGCTTTGCCAGGTGGCTTTAACCTTTTCTGGGGGGTACGTTAAGAACTTGATGTTCTTATTAAGTTAGGTTGACTCCCTCTCTTAATTGCTTAGAAAATGGGCCACTGTATCATAGCCTATTTCCTGAACGACACCCCCACATTTTTTCACCTTTTCCCTAAACCCCATATATCAAGGTTTTAGCGCCACTCACCAAGGAGGGTCGACGGTCTACTCTGTACACGCATAGTTAGCCTAGGGCTTCTTGGGACGCTGTCAGTGAAGTTAATTAAACCTATGATGCTCCCCATTGTCTGGACACAAAAACAGAGCTCTTCAATTTCCTGAAGCTATTTAGAGGGGAATGATGACATCACTAAAAGCTTTTATATAGCTTTCACAACAATAATCCCGTTTGCTTGATCTCCTCAAACATCCTTAAAAAAACTCCTTTTGGTTTAGTAATAAACGAAGCTTGATCAAACATTGAGTCTGAGAATTTGTTCATTGTGTAGGTCATGGTCGACTGGCAAACATGAGCATAGAATTACCTAAAATCGGCATTAGCAAAGATGGTACACTAGTAATTATTCTCGTTCTTTATTTCCTTCGTGGATGCCTAGTCCAATCTCTAACTCAGAGTTCCTCCAGCAGTGGCACCATACGTTAGCCCCCCACAACCTAGGCTATAAAGTCAAACTGGTTTCTCAACTGATGTACCGCCACTTTTTGGAGCGTCTAGAACCTTACGGGCTAACGCCCTTTCACTATCTGGTTCTGTGCTGTCTTTGGGAAGAAGATGGGCTATCTACCTCAGGTATTGCCGACAAGCTCAAGCAACTGGGGGCGACTCTGACAGGCGTAGTTGATCGCATGGAAGACCGCAAACTGGTCTACCGTGAGCGTGACCCTAGTGATCGGCGAATTATCCGCATCTGGCTCACTGACGAAGGCAAAGCTCTAATGACCGTCCTCCCCCCAATTGGTGCAGAGACCATTGATCGATCAACCGCCGGGATTTCAGAAGCAGAGCAAGCTGTTGCCATTCGGGTTTTAGAGCAAATTATCCACAACCTGCTCTAGGAGACTATCCCCGTCTTCGTTGACTTTAACAATTATTTAATGTGTTAATAGTCAATATATCAAGTAATTGTGGCTTGGTTATTCCAGCCCACAATCCGCCTGCAGAGGCTTCCACCTACCCAGCAAAGAAAAATATGTCAAAACTGTCGATCCAACAGAAAAAATGGCTGTTATCTGCCCATATTGGATTTGCTGCCCTTTGGACGGGGGCTGTCTTGAGCATGTTTCTGCTCTCACTGCGAAATATGTCTCCGAGTAGCGGAGACGAGCTTTACACGCTCAATGCCGCCATTAACCTGCTAGATGACTACATCGTAATCCCTGCCGCTATTGGTTCAGTGCTGACCGCCACAGCCCTGTGTTGGACGACCAACTATGGCTTTACTAAGTTCTATTGGGTGATCACTAAGTGGGTCTTGACCACAGGGTTAGTGATCTTTGGCACTTTCTGGCTCTTTCCCTGGGGCAATCAAGCAGAGCAGATATCTGATCAAGTTAGGCTACAAGCGTTGAATAGTGCGGTCTATGCCTTTGATGCCAAGGGAGTGCTAATCGGTACCCTAACCCAAGCTATTTTTTTGATCATCATCATTGGCATTTCAACCCTTAAGCCTTGGGGAAGACGCGCAACCATAAAACAGACTCAAAATAACTAAGCCTGGGTTGAACCCGATGTGGACTAGTTGCAGATTTTTCCTTAGCGTACAATTTTTTCCTTTTTCCGTTGTGACCCCGGCATCTAAAACTCCAGCAGGGAATCGGTGGTGGCTTGTCCACTCGAGGGGCTTGTTAGACAGCCGTCTCCGCTTGAACAGCAGGACTGGCATGCAGTTGAAGCCCGAGTGCAGCAATAACCTTTAAGACGGTTCCACGTTCAGGATTACCGCTAGAGGAGAGAGACTTTCGCGACCCAGTCCAGCTTTCCGTTCAATCTGTGTCATGCCTTTGGCACGAGCGATATCACCCAGTGCAACAGCTACCAGCCTTAGATCTCCATCCTCTAGAGCAGCTTTGAAATAGGCAGCCATGTCTTCACTCAGCGCCGACGGCCGTCGTTGACCGTTGCTACAGACTTGGGTCCCATCGGCGCGCTCCCGGGAAGCTCCGCCCCGCGCAGAACAGACACCACCGCGCCCACCAGCCCCATGGCTGCCGCCAGTCGATAGGCCAACTGCTGGGCCCCCAAAAAGGCGTCCAGGGGCTGTCCATTCAGGCGCGCGCCCACTACCCCGGCCAAGGCGCCATCAGCGCCTGCGGCCCCGAGGGCGTGGGCGAGAAGCGTGGCCGCCAACGCCGCCCCGATCGCCTGGCCGAAGTTGCGCGCCATCGAGAAGAACCCGTTGGCCACACTGAGGTGTTCGGGAGGAATGGTGTTGAGGGTGGCGCTGTTGTTGGGCGGATGAAAGAGCCCGCCGCCCATGCCCATCAGCACCAGGGGCCACACGATGACGGCGGTGGAGGAGTGAGGACCGAGCCAGGACAGGCCGAGCAAGCCCGCGCTGAGGCTGAGCATCCCAGCGGTGCTGAGGGTCCGCCCCCCCACCCGGTCGCCCAAGCTGCTGACCGTGAGACTAGTGGCCGTGGCTACCAGCGAGAGCGGCACGACCAGCACACCCGCCATCACGGGCGAGCGCCCCAGCACGAGCTGGGCGTACAAGGGCAGCAGGAAATAGCAGGACACCGCGGCGATGAAGTAGAAAGCGGCCGCCACCGAGCCGCACAGGAAGGCGCGTGAGCGGAACAAGTTGAGGGTCAGCAGCGGTTTCGGCAGGCGCCGCTCCACGATCAGGAACAGCACCAGTACCACGCCGCCGCCGATGAACAGCGCCAGGTTGGCCAGGGTCAGCCCAGTGCTCGAGAGACGTTCGATTAACAGGAAGGGAGCGCTGGTGGCCACGATGGCGAGCACGGCGCCCGTCCAGTCCATGGCGGTACGGTCCTGAGGGCGAGGGCGGGCCTTGAGAACACGCAGGCTGAGGATCAGCCCGGCCAGGCTCACCGTCAGGATGACGAGAAAGATGGAGCGCCAGCCGAACTGGCCGATCAGTAGTCCTCCGAGCACCAAGCCCGTGACCTGGGCCAGCGCCAGGATCGAGGCATTGACCGCCATGGCCTTGCGCCGCTCCTGCTTGGGGAAGACCGCGGTAATCTCGGCCATCACGTTGGCCAGCACAAGGCCACCGCCGATGCCTTGCAGGATTCGGAAGGCGATCAGGCTCCCGACGGTGGGCGCCATCGCGCACAGGACGGAACTGAGCACAAGGACACTCATGCCGGTGACGACAATGCGCCGTCGCCCCCAGATGTCGGCCAGCCGACCGGCCGGCAACAGGGTGACCGTGACGGTGAGCAAGTAGGCAACGATCACCCACTTGAAGACAGAAAGGCCGACACCAAAATGGCGGGACATTGCCGGCAGGGCCAGGGTGACGATGAAGCCATCCATATACACCACAAAGTTGCCGCATTCGACCGCCGCCAGGGTCCACCAGCGATCTTGTCCCCCCGGAAGACCTCTGCATGGTTCTGTGCAGCTGGGTTGGCCTGGACCATGGCAGTTACTACCGTGATGGTGAATCATTATGTTTTCGACTCTAACTGTTTGCAGCTGAACTTCTTCTGGGCCTTCCTTCAGTATGGCTGGTCTCAGCCTGGCAAGCCGACAGCTCTTGCAGTGCTGGTGATGGATCTGGCAGGCGAATCGGTGCAGCTTGGATGCGCAATGCGTTCCTCACCGTCGATCAGCAGTTTCAGTCCGTTGGCCTGCATGGCCTCGAGATGCGGTCCGCGCGCGATCAGCGTCACATCCTCCTCCGCGAGCGCGAGTTGGACCCCCAGATAGCCGCCGATAGCGCCGGCACCGTAGATACAGATACGCATTAGCCTAGCCCCAGCTTCTCTGCCAAACCGATACGCTGGAGCTTACCCGTGGGTCCGTTTGGAATCTCCTCCAGAAATAACACCTTGCGTGGCACCTTGAAGTCCGCGAGGCGGCCGGCGGCGAAGTCGCGGAGGTCACGCTCGCTGGCCCGCTGGCCCTCGCGCAGCACCACCGCGGCCGCCACCTCTTCGCCCAGCTTGGGGTGCGGCATCGCAAAGGTCACCACCTGTTGCACGGCGGGATGGTCCATGATGACGTCGTCCACCTCGCGCGGCGAGATCTTCTCACCACCGCGATTGATGATCTCCTTCAGGCGCCCGGTGATGCTCAGATACCCCTCGTCGTCCAGCATGCCCTGATCGCCGGTTCGGAACCAGCCGTTGGTGAAATTCTCGGCGTTGGCCTTGGGATTGTTCTCGTAGCCCGGCGTCACATTCTCGCCGCGGATCACGATCTCGCCAACCGACCCGCGCGGCAGAATCGCACCATCGGCGTCCATGATGCCGACCTCGGGACCAGCGGCAATGCCAACGGTGCCGGGCTTGCGCGCGCGGGGCGGCAACGGGTTCGACGTCATCTGGTGGGCGGCCTCGGTCATCGCATAGGCCTCGACCACGGGCGCGCCGAAGGTCTCCTCCAGCGCGTGCATCACCTGCTGCGGCAGCGACGAAGACGACGAGCGAATGAAGCGCAGCTTGGCCGCGTCGACGATGTCCTTGCTGCGTGCCGCGCGCGGCAGGATGACCTGGTGCATCGTGGGCACCGCCGTGTACCAGGTCGGCTTTGCTTCATCGAGCCAGGCAAAAAACTTCAGCGCATTGAAACCCGGTGCACAGAACACGCTGGCGCCGACGCGCAGCGACGACATGATTGCCGCCATCAGACCGTGAATATGGAACAGCGGCATCACGTTCATGCAGCGATCGTCGGCGGTCAACGCGAGCGTCGTGCTGATATTACGTGCCGATGCGCAGAGGTTGCGATGGGTCAGTGGCACGATCTTGGGCCGCGATGTGGTGCCCGAGGTGTGCAGGACCAACGCGATGTCGTCCGGTTTCACCAGCCCGCTGTTCGCTGCCGTGTCGCCACTGGGCGCGCCGTCGAATGTAAAGGTGCCAGCCGCCTCGCCAGCGACGATGCGCAGGATAGGAATGCCGAGCTTGTCTGCGGCGGCGACCGCCGGCGACTCGCTGCCCTGCTCGACGATCAGCGCCTTGGCATTCAGATCAGACAAATAGAACTCGAACTCGTCCAGCCGATACGCCGGATTCAACGGTGCCGTGGTAGCCCCGCAGGCAACGCTGACGAAGGCGGTTGCCATCTCGGCACCGTTGGGCAACACGATAGCAACCCGATCGTTGCGCCCAACACCGCGCTGGTCCAGCGCCGCGACCGTCTGTTCGGCTTGCGCCCGCAGTCCGGCGAAGGTCAGGCTCGGGCGCTCTGGCGCCAGGATGGCCTCGGCGGCGTCGACGCCAGCCGAGATGAGTTCGAATACAGTGGTGGCTTCGGCCATGGCCGGTTTCTCCCAGGTTTTCGTTCAATCTGGTGCTCGGCCTGGCGGGGGCCGAACATCCAGCATGTCAGTGGTTCCACACGGCAATCAGCTTTCCTGGACGGACCAGCCACGCGCGAAGCCCAGGCCGCAGTTTGGCGTCGGGCTGGCGGACTCGTTGGGCGCTATCATAGTTTAGCGGGTGCAACAGGCAAGAGCTGCGGTTGTCCCTGCAAGAATAGTGTAAATGGTAAAGTGTCACCGTAATTGAAGATCACGAGTAGCGGTGCGAGCATGAATAGTGGCATGACGATCAGCATGGTGACGACATCGCCTGGTAGATTGAGCATCGTGCAGGGTCCTCTGATCGCTGGAACAGCGCGCCGGTTGTGTTGTTGTCGCCGGTCTGCTTGTTTCGCGGACGTGAGCGCTGCAAAGAGCGAAGGATCGCGAAACAGCCCGAAAAAGCCCGAACACCGTTGTGGCCACCCAAACTCCTCGATCCGGCATGAATGATTATCTGATCAGACGACTCACGCCCGAAGACGCCCCCGGCGTGGCGGCGCTGGTCCGGCGGGTATGGGGAGAGGATTATTTTCGCCGAGCGCTCTACGATCCCGACGCCCTGCTGCGCGCCAACGCCGACGGGCGCCTGCTGTCCGTCGTCGGTATCGACTCCACCGGTCGCGTCGTTGCACACGATGCCTTGAGCCGCCCGGAGCATGAATCCTGGGCGGAAACCGGCGCGGCCATGGTCGACCCAGAGCACCGGCATCACGGGCTCATGTCAAAGACACGGCCATTCGTCATCCAGGCAGCGCGAGAAGAAGGCCTAAACGGCGTGTTCGGGCATCCAGTGGCCGATCATGTCTTCAGCCAAAACGTCTACGTCGATCTGGGCTTCACCTGTCTGGGGGTCATGGCGGGAGAATTACCGTCTCGATACCTTCGGCATGTGCCGCCCGAATATCGGTCGCGGCACGGCTCCATGCTGCTCTACGCATTGCCGCTGCGCTCCTTCACCCCTCGCCGCATTTTTCCTCCTACGCAACATGCTGATCTGATCCACAGCCTCTATGCGCGCCTGGGCATACCAGTCACCAACAGCGGCAAACCCATGCTGCTGCAATCCAGCGCCCGTGCGATGCGCGCGCGGTACGATGAAGACTTTGACATCCTTGTCATCGACCGGATCGACGCGGCACAGGAGCCCGATGCCTGCCGCGCGGATTTTGAGCAGGCGACGGCCGGGCACGACAACGCCCTGGTCCAGATTCCACTGGACCGGGAAACGTCGCCAGACTGGTGCGCTTGGGTGGAGCATGAAGGCTTCTTTTTCGCCGGCATCACCCCCCGCTTCGACAACGGCCGCGATGTCATCTTCTACATTCGACTGCAAGAAGCCCCGGTACCCGTCATCTACTATGCCGATCCCAAAGCCGAGGACATCATCAAGGCCGTCCTGGCAGACTGCCGCCGAGCGACCGGCGGCGTAATCGAAAGTGTCTTAGTACAACGTGATTCCAGAAGTAGTTCCCACTAGCAAGGGTTCTGCTTCGAAGGCTTAGACTTGGATGAACTGGGGAGAGAAAAGGGAAGAGCTGACCCTGTTTTTCTTTTCCCTCAATTGAGCCTGGCCCCTTTTCTCTGCCTGCGTTGGCGAACGATGCCTAGCCTAGCTGGCGGCTGATGTCTTTGCCACTGGTACCGAGCGAAATTCTTTTTGCCGCGGATGGTGGCGCCTTTGCATTCTTTCCGGCCTTGCCATAGCCTATGTCCATTGATGGTCATGCATGTGCTTGCTGATGGCGTTGAGCCGATGTCCTCGATTGTGGCTTAAGTATTAGCAACGGAAAAATTTTGGTCGTTAAGTCTGAAAGCTTTAACCAGTAATGCTTACAGACATTAAATTTTATAGCTTATCTGAATCTCCACTGTCCCATTTATGACTATAAATGAGACAGTTTCACCGCCTAATTACCCGAAAACCTTGATTTCTCGTTAGACAGACTCGTAAAGCCAAACATCGCAAATGGGACAGTTTAGATAAGCGACCCAAATTTTTCCGTTGCTAATACTAAGCCTAATCGAAACCATTAAGAACATGTGCAACGTAGACAAGCCCACCCGAAGGTGAGCTTCATCCATCTTCTTCTCAACTTCCTGTTGTATTTGACTAACAACAGACTCAAAGCGAAAGTTCCAAAACTGTACCGGAGTTACTCGGGGTCAAGTTTGCGGAGCTCTTCTAAAAGATCGGTAATCTGTTTCGCAACTCCTACCAAGGCTTCAGCACCAGAAGCATCAATCTGACTAGACCACTTTTCCAGGGTGACAATAGCGATCCCTGGAGAAAAGGTAGGTGTACACCTACCTTTTTGAACAGAATCATTTAAAAGCCTCTGAATCCGATCCTCGGAAAGCCCAAAGACCTTAGCCAACTCCCGCTTGAGGGACTTCTGCCCTTTCCTGGGGCGACCCTTGAGAGACTTATAGCCAGCTTCCTCTAACCTCTGGGCTGCCTTCTTAATTTCGGTGGGGGTAAAGTTACGACGCTGGGAATTCTCCTCAATTTCTATTTGCAGGGCTTCTAAGGAGTTTTCGCTGGCCTCGAAGTCAAAAACTTTGACCGGGACTCCTGCGGGGAACAGCTCTTTATAGAGGTTCGGGTCTTCCTCCTCAATCTTCTGCAACGCGGCTCGACGGTGAGCTCCGGCTAGCAAGTGATTCTGGGAGTCAACAGCCAGGGGAGTAATGAGACCGATAAAGGAAATGGACTCCGCTAGGTCATCAACATGCTTTTGCTTAAGGAGACGGGTATCCCCACCGGGACGGTCAAGAATCTGTTCTAGGGCAAGTAATTTGATAGTGGTGGAATCCTCTGCATTGGTAGGAACAAACTCTTCATCTGCTCGCTGGTCAAGCTTACCTAGACTAAGGGTTGATTTTCTAGACATTAAAGTACCTATTCTTGAGCCAAGACCAATAATCAACAAGTTCTGTGGCAGCCTTACCCGTAGGATTCCACTCGGTGACGGAAAGACCTTCAGCGACGGAAGCAGGGAAGTCTGCTCGGCTACGGATGATTGGACCTACAGGATGGTGGCGCTCCAGTCCCGATATCAGGTCTGTCAGTTTGGCACTGGGGTGAGCCTGATTGATGCAGAAGACAGCGGCGGTCTGGGTAACCCTAATAGCAGCAAGGGTCGCCCCCAGGGCATCTAATTCTAACTGTCCAGGGCGAAGCACCACCACACAAAGATCTACCTCGGTAGCAATTTCAATCAGACTAGCTTCTGCACTAGGTTGGGTGTCAACCATTACCCATTCAGACTGACATTTACCCAAAACATTCTTCACTCGGGCCGCCGGGGTAGTTACCACCTGGGGAAGCAGACCCTCACCTCGGCGATCATCCCAGTCAGCACAGCTAGCCTGGGGGTCACTATCGATTATCGTTGCATCACCAGCAAGAACAGCTAAATTCATAGCAAGGGTAGACTTACCGACTCCCCCCTTACGACTAAGCACAGCAATACTTTTCATAGTGCCCCCCTTACATTAGAAGTGAGCTCAATCCAAAACCAGCTGTTGTCAGATTTGTGAGCTCTCCACCCAAAGCCTTCAGGGTACTTATTCTTCTTCGCATACCCCTGCAGAGTCCTCTTAGCCCTAGGCTCCTTAGACTGGGCTAAAAGCTCCACTAACTCAGCTGTAGAAATCCCCTTGGACTGTACCGCTACGGGGGGAAATGTTTGCATTCCCTGCAGATCAAGGTTGTGCAAACTTGCCCTCAAAGACTCTATTTGGCTAGTAAAGCGAATCTCAAGGGCAGCAACGGCAGAATCAACATCATCGACAGTGGCTAGGCCCTCAGAGAGCCCATGGGAAGAGTCCACATAATCACCACTGACAGCTCGGGAAACGAAACGTTGTAGCTCACTACTGGCGGAATTCCCCCGGTCTGCAGCCCATTGCTTAAAGGATTTCCAATCAGAAGCACGAACTCGAAATGTAGCAAGGGTAGTGGTAGATAGCTCACTCATAGGGCATACCCTGTTTTAACTCCTCCCATCATAGCTATAAGACTTACATAAATTATCTAGACAATACCAATATGCTCGAAGAAACAATAGCAGTAGCCCTGGCTTACCTGTTCATGGTCGGACTACTCAATATACCAAGTGGCGAAAAAAGCACGCTAGTAAAGCGAAAATTAAGGGTTACGGTTCAATGCGAAAGGCGGAGCTGGTACAACATTTACTAGCCTCCCCAACGGAAAGACCCCATTTCCTTTGCACCTCCACTACCCGGGCACCTGACTAATTCAGACAAAGATTAACCTGGGCAGGGAGCCCCAGCTGTTAGCACTGGAGGGAAGGCAATCCATTGTAGGCGCGGGTCTCTAACTTTGCCCTATCAGGGCAAGAGTTATGACAACCCCCTCCCCGCAGTAGATAGCAAAAACAGAGAGTAGAGAAAGACACAATTAATTAGTACAATGCTAACTCAAAATTTCGACTACTCTGAGCTATCCCCCGATGTCACTCTTAGACTTAAGGTCATTGTTGTCATGATTAAGGAGCTTGACCTTAACGAGGACTTCAAATTAATCGGAGAGCTACTTGCCGAGGTGTTTCTGAACTATTTGCCCGCAGCTAAACAGAAACCTTGGGTTGAATCGGAACTGCAAGGTTTGATGACTTTTACGGAGGCGATGGCATATTATCTAACCGAGATTCTGGGTGAAGAGGAGCTGATCAATACAGAAAAGCTCTGATTCTCTATGTCGATCTTTGAAGCAGTAAACTGCCCCGTTGTTTGCGACAGTTAACCGAGGAGTCTATGTTCAGGGGCTTGGGGAGACCTCCCCATCCCCTAGCTGGATAGTTTGTTTAACTTCCCACCGGACTTGTGAACCCTCCACGGTAAATCGTCGGGGTAGCGATTCTCCTGGGCGTATTCCTCTCCAGCATCTACTAACTTCCCCGGATTAGGAGTACTGCTCCGGACCTGTTTCTCAGTAGCCCTCCCTCACAGTTAACTTCCTCTGCCCAACAGCAAAAACCATAGCTGGTGAAAAAATTGGTGCAATTTTTAGAGACCCTATTGAGTAGGGCACCCCTGATAGTTCCAGCCCTAGGTGAATAAATCCGCAGAGGGGAGTAGATGATGGATCGACGTGGGTCCCTAAGTCTTCCCCCCTTGTTGTGACAAGGGAAAGGCTAATGACAACCGGGTCGCAGCAGTGGATAGCCAAAACAGAGAGAAGAAAATGGCCTATATCGTGGGTGTGAGTGTGACCATGCCTATTCTTCAAGGTGGTACTTTTTCAACTACTCTTTCCATTAAGAATCTCGGAGTAGTCCCTAGTCCCTTTTGATGACGAATCATCACTGAGCGCCCTGGGCTGCCCCTCCCTTAAACTTGCCATCGTCGATGAGCAATTAGGAAAGCGACTCAAACAAGTCAGCGAAGCCCTTGGCATTGGTGGATACGCCACCATCCTCATCTCCCCGGACGTTCTCCAAGAATTGCGGGCTAAAAGAACCGACAGCCTCGACCGTTGCCAAGACCGGGGACGACACCTTTCTCCTCTACCTTTTCCACAAGAAAGCTCTGGTGTCGGGGACGGCAACTATCTATCTCTGCACTTGACGCTCCCCAAAGACCTCCAGTCCCTTGATGCAACGGTGCGACTCTTGCCCCATGCCGGCGCTACCCGTCACCTGCTTACGACACTGAAAAGTCAGGAAAGAACAACCCTGACGTACCTAGCTAGGAAGCTCTCAGGGCTACTCCCACTACCCCGCACTCCCTCTACCTGTCGCAGACCTCCTCAAACCTAGCAAATGGATAGGTCTGCTACGCCCTCCCTTCTGCCCTTCAATCATTCAGGAGAAATACCCGTGTTCATTGATCTTGAGCCCACTTTCCATCTCCGTAATTACCCCCTCTACGATTCTTCCTATGACACGCTAAAGATTACCCGTATTGAATCCCCCATTAAGTTAACGACCGAAGATGACGATTTCACCCCCAGAGTGGCGGGCTATCTCCGCGCGTATCGCTTTGACCTTCGTTTTGACCATGATCAACTGCTAGCATGCGCTGACATGCTGAGTCATAACCTTAATAATATCGCAGAGTACTTTCTAACTGAGGTTGGAGAGGTTTCCACTTTCCTCGAAGAGGCGGTGCTTTCTGCTGACCACATCCTTTACGTAGAGGAGTTTTACGTAGACCCCCAATACCGGGGGAAGAATATTGGTATCAAATCCTTAGCGCTCTTTTTCGAGGCGTTTGGACAGGGGGCGATTGTTGCCGGTTGTCCCTTTCCTGCTGGGGAATATGGCCCTGAGAAGACTAGTCATCTACAGATGCAACTCATCCGTTACTGGTCCAAACTTGGTTTGGTCTACTACGGTGCAGAGCGTAATATCCTCTGGAAGGAGAATTGGCAGATGCCCCAATGGCTGCAGGACTGCTTGTGGCAGGAAATATAGGGCTTAGTCCCAAGCATTCTCCTTAATCACGGGGTTGCTGCTCCGGTCCTCTGATTCATTCTCCCCACAGGGGAAGGGTGGAGAGTTAGTTCCGAAAGGGCTACGCTCTCTGCCTAGCTTGTAACTAGTTCTTTGCCCAGAGGTGGTTCTCTCTCCTAGCCCCGAGGGCAGACTCGCGAATTATCAGTCCGCCCCAGGGGTGAGTCATGACTGGCTTTATTCCCAGGGGGAGTAGATGCTTGGCTACCTTGGGTCAGTTTCTATCAAACTGACCCAAAACACGCCCCATTCTCTGTTTATACTAGTGGAAGGAGCTTCGGAGAAGCTCTAGACCTGGTTCTCATAGGAATTAGCAACGGACTGAACATCAGGCTGTAGAGAGAGTCCGGCGTGTCCATCTAACTCTTTCGGAAGGTACTGTCACTGGTGCTGGCTTTGAGGAAAGGAAACTAGGGAGCCAGTGGGGTGGAAGCCTATAAACCGAAGAGAAATGTCTCAAGGGCATCAAACTAAGGTCGGGGGATGAACAAGTGCTGCCCCACTCAGTTCTTGATTCACGCCATAGAAGTTGAAATAAGCGACTTCCTGACGGAAGCTACTTGTTGTGTCCCCCCTAAGGACTTATGGATTTGCCCCAGTTAACTGCAGGTACCGATAAGTACGAGTCTAGTCTAAGTAGCTTGATTAATGGGACTGCTGCAGCTCAACAGCCTGAGCTAATAATTCAGCCTACTTCACCCTCAGAAGTACAGGAGGCAGTTAGATACGCCGCTAGTCGCAATATGCCCATCAGTGTTCGTAGTGGTGGTCATAGTCCTTTCTGTGCTGCTAACGGTAGTCTAATGCTTGATCTCGCTCCTGGGTTCAACAAGGTTACAGTAGAAAACCACAAAGTGAGAGTCCAAGCAGGGGCGACGATGGGTCAAGTACTAGCAGCCTTAGCTCCCTATGACTGCATGATTCCAGTGGGTACCTATGGCACGCCGGGATTTGGTCTACTCACTATGGGAGGAGTGGGACATCTCAGCCGTAGCCTTGGCTTAACCATCGATGCCATTGAAGAGCTAAAGGGTGTCAAACCTGATGGTCAACCCTTCACCATCTCTGCTGGTAGTGGGGACAACCAACTGTGGACGTTGCTAAGGGGAGCTGCCATCTTCCTAGCGGTCATTACAGAGGCTACCCTACGAACTTTTCCTCGACAACGGTTACAAGTACAGCGTCACATTGCCGAGCTGGGGCAGCTAGAAGAACTACTGACCATAGCTGAAAGCTTACCCTGGGGTGCATCCTGTTCCTTTATCCTCGGCTACCCCCCTGACAACCCAAAGCCCGTTGCGATGACCTACGCAGTGGCGCCGGTGGAAGATACTCTGGCCACTGACCGTCTTAGTCAGCTACCTAGTAGCTGGGGAAACGAGGCAGAAGGACTAGAAGCATTACCCCCCTTTGCGTTACCCTTCCAGGACGGTAGTCATCCCATAGCCCCAATAACCTTACCCCCTCGCCAACATCGACTCCGCACTTGGGTCTACTCTCTTTCCCTGCCTGCGGGATGTGGTCACGCCCTAGTTGAGATACTACAGCAGGCGATCTCCCAACCTCCCAATAGTATGTGTCAAATAGACCTCCAGCATGTCGGTGGGGTTGTTAACGACGTACCTGCACTATCAACGGCTTACACGGGGCGAAATGCTGAGTGGTCGATTGTCATCACCGGGGTATGGAATCCCCATGAGCCTCAAGGAGCAAAGCATTGTCGAGCTTGGGCTGACAAAGTACTTGAAGCGTTGCTACCCCTAGCGAACCACTATTACGTCGTGCAGAGGCATCCCGCCACCCTAATCTATGAACAGGAACTACGGCTAGCCTACGGACCCCTGCTACAGCCATTGAAGTTAAGGAAGCAACAGTGGGACCCCCAGGGACTGCTACCACAGCTCGCTTAACTTCAATGGCGCAGGGTTTCAATCACTACTGGGTCGAATTCCCCGCATCAGGGTGCATTCGCCCCCTGATGACTAAATAAGTCCTTCAACGGACTGTAAGGGCAGATATAGCTTCATTGGCTCCTGCTGAAAGGGTATAAAGCCATACTTAAGATAAAAACTCCTAGCTGGTTGATTTAAAGCCTCTACAATGACCGCAAGGGATGCAATCTCTCTTGAAGTCTCTAGTGTTTTCTTTAAGGCATCAACCAACAATAACTCCCCCAACCCTTGCCCCTTATGGGCGCTGTCCACGGCTAAACGTCCTAACAGTGTTGCTGGCAATTGAGGATAACGGGGTAGGCGCTTGCCTAGGTTTTCCTGCAATGCAGTAACGCTTACCGTGTAGGCAGAAAGAGTGTAGTATCCCAGCACCTCCACGTTGGGGGAGTCTATCAAAACAAAGACTGCCGCCATCCGCTTCTTTAGGTCTTGTGAAGCTTGCCGCTGTATGTAGTTGTCTAAAGCTGCTTCTCCACAGCAAAAGCTTGAACGCACGTGAGTAGCACGATTAAAGGGTTCAATTACTAATGCCATGGGGCAACATCTTCTCTTTGTAATGTGAAGCTGCCAACTTTAAGGCATTATTAGGCTCTGGTGGATCCAGTAAAGCGTCTACAAAGACTACGCTCTCTTCAAGGGTTAACTGGAGGATTTGGTGGCGCTCAATTACCTTACAGGCTGCAGCTTGGGCACTGCTAACGACAAAATCCGTTAGTGTACGCCCTTCTAGATCTGCTGCTTTCTGCATCAACGCTTTTGTCTCTGGGTTAATACGGGCTTCTAAC
The DNA here is from genome assembly GCF_014698605.1 of Synechocystis sp. FACHB-383. NCBI lineage: Bacteria > Bacillati > Cyanobacteriota > Cyanophyceae > Synechococcales > Merismopediaceae > Synechocystis > Synechocystis sp. FACHB-383. The sequence continues at coordinate 32,946 of NZ_JACJTJ010000066.1, forward strand.
CTCGCCATAGACTGTGACTTCGGTGTTGGGGTCATGGGGATTTGAGCAAGATACTAGCTACAAGTCAAAGCTATACGGCAATTTGCCGCATGTCAAGGCGATGGATAGAATTACCGGTGACCTCCTTCCAATAGTCTTTCGCCAGCTGGCTTGAGGGTGCCGTCACCGTTAACGTAGCTGTAGAGGGTAGCGGTGGTAATTCCCAACCTAGCGGCCACATCCTTGGCACAGGCTTTCGGGTCAGCCATGGCATTCATCGCCATAGTCAGGGTTGTTTTGTCCATCTTGCGGGGTCGCCCTCCCAACCTACCCCTTGCCCGTGCAGCTTGCAGTCCTGCCTTGGTGCGTTCCGCTATCAGTTCCCGTTCATATTCTGCCAGTGCTGCAAAGACGGCAAAGAAGAGTCTTCCGTTGGCGGTGCTGGTGTCGATCTCTGCTCCTGCTCCCGCTAGCACCTTAAAGCCAATATTCTGGTTGCGGAGATTATCAACAATGGTGATCAAGTGCTTAAGGTCACGCCCCAGTCGGTCTAGCTTCCACACCACCAGGGTGTTGCCCGGTTGTAGGGCCTTCAGGCAAGCATCTAGTCCCGGGCGAGTTGAGGTCTTACCGGAGACAAGGTCCCTGTAGATGCGACCCTCTTCTACCCCCGCTTCCCGTAGGGCGTCCACCTGCAAGTCCACCACCTGGGAGCCATCTGACTTTGATACCCGCACATAACCAATGAGCACACTGCCTCCCTCCATAGCGCTAAAAAAGATAGGTTAAGGGAATGAATCTAGCTTTGTTTTCTAGACGAGTTGTTTGACTCTATACCCATGGTCAGCGACACCAACCGTAAGAGCAAGGAAAACGGTCGTTTTCTTTGCTCTCTATCTTCGACCCAGAGTTGCAGTTAATGTGGGCTTGACCATTTATCTTGTTGTTTGCACCGCTCACCATTCTTTACTCGAGCCCCGTTGAGGATATGACCTTCCTGGCGTTCTTAGTTCCCATCTTCACGTTCTACGCGCTTCTGCTCATCTCCCTTGCTGCGGGTCTTGCTGCCTTTGTTGGGGCGTTTATTAGTCGCCGCCGCCACCGCTGGGTGTTGGTTGCTGGCTTATCTGCTGTCTTGCTTGGAAGTTTGGTCAATTATTATTACCGCGGTGTTCTATGGGGAGCTGCAAGTTGGTTTACGGCTGTGGGACTAGCACCGATCGCCTTAGGTAGTATGGGTTTGGTCCGCTGGCTTCTGCTGAAACCAGAGTGGGGCCAGTAGACTTAATTAATAAACTGGGCAGGTAAGTGGCAGTCAGATACCACACGTAGCAACTCAGCTAGGGATTAATCCACAAACCTTCTATTTCTTTTACACCGGAACCACTACGTACTCTTGGGGGTTAGAAACTATAACCTTACTCTTACCTCTAGATAACGTTGCTAGGTGTCCAAGGCCTCTTTAGTGCTTAATTCGTCCCCCTTTTCTAATGGCAGACTCCCCCGATACTTGCGGTCATAATTCTACTAAGCACTGTGACGTAGATAGCTCCACTGTTCATCACTCTGCCGTAGCCTCGGACTGCGGTTGTGGGTCTGGGCACGGACACGATACCAGTGATTTTAACCTCCTGCAAGATTTAAGCCCGATTGCTGTCGCCGCTATCCTTTTCCTCACCGGTCTGGTTTTTAATGAACAGCTACGGAATACACCTTTCTCCATTGCAGAATATGCGGTACTGCTCCCGGCTTATCTCATCAGTGGCTGGAGTGTCTTGACCACAGCGGGGCGTAACATACTGCGGGGACATATCTTTGATGAAAACTTCCTGATGACCATTGCCACCCTAGGGGCGATCGCCATCCAGGAAATGCCTGAAGCTGTGGCGGTGATGCTGTTCTTCCAGGTGGGAGAACTGTTTCAAGGCTACTCTGTAGGGCGATCTCGCCGCTCCATTAAGGCCCTACTGGAGATAAGACCTGACAAGGCGAACCTCCGCATCGACGGTGACATTCGTGTTGTTGCCCCCGAGACTGTGAATGTGGGGGATGTAATTGTCATACGCCCCGGTGAAAAGGTACCTCTGGATGGGGAGATTTTAGAAGGTCAATCCCTGGTAGATACCTCCGCCTTAACCGGGGAATCTGTTCCTCGCACCGTTGCCCCTGGGGGAACTGTGCTGGCTGGCATGATTAACCAGTCTGGGTTGTTAACGGTAAGGGTAAGTAAACCCTTTGCCGATTCCTCGGTCGCCAAAATACTAGAGCTGGTGGAAAACGCCAGCAGTAAAAAAGCCGACACGGAAAAGTTTATTACCCGCTTTGCCCGCTACTACACCCCTGTGGTGGTATTTCTATCCCTAGCCGTGGCGATACTGCCACCGTTACTTCTGGAGGGGGCAACCCAGGCTCAATGGACTTATCGTGCTTTGGTGTTGCTGGTAATCTCCTGCCCCTGCGGTTTAGTGATTAGTATCCCCCTGGGCTACTTTGGCGGGGTCGGCGGGGCGGCTAAGCGGGGTATTCTAGTTAAAGGTTCAACTTACCTGGATACCCTAGCCCAGGTCAAAACCGTTGTGTTTGATAAAACCGGCACCCTCACTAAGGGTAACTTCCGGGTCACGGACGTGCTTCCCCACAATGGTTTAAGCCAACTTCAACTTCTGGAGCTTGCTGGTCAGGTAGAGTCCCAGTCTAACCACCCCGTAGCCCAGTCTATTCGTCAAGCTTACGGACAGACCCTACACACCTCTGAGGTGCAAGACTACGAAGAAATCCCCGGTCATGGTATCCGTGCCAAGGTTAACGGTAGCGTTGTTTTAGCAGGCAATGATCGGCTATTGCATCGTGAAGCCATTGCCCACGATGTCTGTGTGGTAGACGGCACCGTGGTTCATCTAGCTGTAGAGGGTAAATACAGTGGACGCATTATCATTGCCGACGAGCTTAAAGAGGATGCTAAGGAGGCTATCCAGGGGCTCCATGCCCAGGGTATTATCACTGCCATGCTAACCGGCGATAGTCAGTCGGTAGCTGACAATATTGCCAAAGAGCTAGGTCTAGACCAGTATCGGGCGGAGTTACTACCGGAAGACAAGGTAGAGGCTTTAGAAGCATTCTTGCACTCTGCTGGTGGGGGTAAAGTGGCCTTTGTCGGTGACGGTATTAACGATGCCCCAGTTATTGCCCGGGCTGATGTAGGTATCGCTATGGGAGGATTAGGCTCCGATGCGGCGATCGAGACAGCGGACGTGGTGATCATGACCGATGCACCTTCCAAGGTTGCTGAAGCTATTTATATTGCCCACAAAACTCGGCGCATTGTCTGGCAGAATATCGGCTTTGCTATGGCCCTTAAAGCCATGTTTATTGCTCTGGGTGCCATTGGTTTAGCGACCCTTTGGGAGGCTGTGTTTGCTGATGTAGGGGTAGCTCTGTTGGCTATCCTTAATGCTGGGCGTATTATCCGCAATCCAAGGTAGGGTGAAATTGTCATTATAAGATCATAGGAAGCAGCAAAGTCCTCCTCCCACTATGAAAACTACCGATAGAGCCACGCGCGTATTCCTCTAGCTATACTAAGTAAGGATTCCTTACTTCCTTTATTCGTCTTGGAGCTTCTAATGCTTGCTAAGTTGACATCTAAGAATCAGCTAACTTTACCTAAGTCTGTTACCCAGCAGATTGGCTCAGCAGAATACTTTGAAGTCACGGTGCAGAGTGGACAAATTATTCTTACCCCTGTCCGAATCCAACGAGCGGATGCTGTCAGGGCTAAGCTAGCGGCTCTGAACATAACAGAAGAGGATATTACCAATGCTGTGGACTGGGCGCGTCAGTCATGAAGACAGCTCCACGGGTTGTGATTGACACTAACCTTTTGGTCTCAGCTCTCATCTTTGGTGGTGCCCCAGGCAAATTACGTAATAAATGGCAGGCTGGGGACTGTATCCCTTTGATATCAAAGGTAACGGTTAAAGAACTAATGCGGGTGCTTACCTACCCCAAGTTCAGGCTCAATGCAGCTGAACAAGAGGAATTGTTAGCTGACTATCTACCCTTTTGCGAAACAGTGGAGATACCCAACCCTCCACCGGCAACTCCCCCATGTCGAGACCCCTTTGATGTACCCTTTTTGGTCTTGGCATTGGTTGGGCGGGCTGATTACCTGATCACAGGGGACAAAGACCTACTGGAACTGGAGGAGCCCTTCCCCTGTCCGATTGTTGCGTTAGAGCAGTTTTTGTTTAAATGAAGGGGTCTGAGTGGCTGCTAAACTCTCTTGCGCTGTTGAGGGCAACCTCCGTAAACAAGCTGGGCTAGTTTTAAGAAGTGCAGGGAGAGTAAAGACAATAAGTGGGGACCTTCTACTCCTAACCAAAGGCTTCCCGCAACCCGGAGAATCAGGCGTAGTCGGAAGTGATGATGTGGCTGTACGGACCCACGGGGGTATCGACGGCGATTACTGGGAGGCTGATAGAGTCATAGTGGGGATGCGGGAGCTCTAGATAAGTTGGCTTCCATGGGGTCGTTTTTTGAGTGCGTTCCCTCTTTTTAACTCGGCACTACCATTGTCGGTTTTCACTCCCACTCTTCTACCGTTGGGGTACTATCACAACTACTTCTCAGCTCTCCTCTCTGTCGGTCTGCCCCGCAATATCCTCTTCTCTGATGCTGTTCTGGCTACGGTAGCTCTAGGCGTCACTATTATTGGGCAGAGTGACGCCTAGAGCTACCGTAGTTGGGGTTCGCGTGGAATACCCGAGGCTAAGGGGGAGGTGCTGTAATTGAGTGCAATGCTAATGCTCCCCTGGGTTGGCGCAGGGCGAGACTAATTCTGGGCGAGGTCGGCTTTCTGCTCTTCTGCTCTGTCGATGCGGCGGGGGTGCCTCTGGAGAGTTGGAGAACTCGAGAAGGACGGCACCATTCGGGAGCTTAATTCAGCCGGTGTCTACAAAGGTCAGTGTGCGGCGGGAGAGCTGAGCTACGAGGGCCCGCGCACATGGGCTACAGGCCTCGTAGGCGTCGCGGGCTCTCGCCAACTGCACTGCGAGCGCGGACGCCCCCTCTCCGGCCCGCCACCTGGTCGGGGGCTGCAGGAGCCCGCGGGCCGCGAGGATCTCTCGCAGCCGGTCCCACACAGTTATTGTGGGGGGGTGTGGGGATGCGGAGCGGATCGAGGGGGAATGCTTTAGCGGAGGGGTGTTGGGAGACTTGTCGGAGACCCATTTAGGGTGCCAGAGCGCCTTATAGCGCGGCTTCCATAAGGTACTTTTCGAGATGCCCGCTAGATCTACTAATACTGTTTCCCTCGCTTTTACTCCATTGGGAAGTTCCCCCTCTGCTCTGAGTTTTGCCATGGCGCCTATAAGTCTTTCCGTGGCGGCTTGTTGTCGTTCATCGTTGCTGGGGCCAGCGGGCTTAGTCTGTTTCTTTGGTTCGTAAGCGTAATACTTTCCCTCTGCACAGCGTCCCCAACGACTAGCCCAGGCTTTTATTTCGCCTTGATGCCTGCAATGCTTTGAATAGCCAGGCGTGTTAGTCGCCGTCTTGACAATGTAATCAACTAAATCATCCCCGGTGAGGCGTTCAAACACAACACCATAGCGGGCAATGACTCCTAATCGAGTATTGCTGTCGTGGGGTTCCCAGGGCTGGGCAATGATCGCCAAGTCTGACTTCCTCCACTCACTTGCCACCCGGCTCCGGGGTGCGAATCCGTTCGGTTTAGCAAAGGGGCTGTAGTTAGCCCTGGCTTCTGCACAGGACTCCAACAGCAAGTCAATATCACAGGTATCTGCTGATTGTTCAAGTTGATCAAGGAAAACTTTGATGCTCTGGCTGTAGGGAGCTAGATCACCATCCAGCAGAGCAGAGCCTGACTGGGGCTGTAGGGGCAACCTAACCCTGTTGTATTTCGTTATTTCCCCCTTGGTCCAGCCCTTCCGGTTAGGGAATATTTCGCAGTGTCCAGGACGAACATTAACGCCATACTGGGCTAAGACTTCCATTAGTGCACAGGACAAGGCAAAGGTGGGGATAGCATTGGGTAACCCGAACCACACGTGCCAGCCCCCACTATGGCTTGATTGGATTAAAACCTGCTCCCCAATGCCAATAGATTCCAGGGCTTCACATATTGTTTGTAGGTCGGACTCATTGTAATATTGCCCGCCGGCATCAATGTCTATGGCTGCTACTCTGGTTTTTTTTCCAAAGCCCAAACCGATCGCCGTGTTTGGGTCTTTCCATAGCTCCCAAATCCTTGTGGGGCTGATGCGGTGCCTTCGGGTCTTCCACTCTTCCCCGCTATTGTCAATGGCGTAGCTCCCAAAGTTAAACCACCTAGTGAACCTTTCTCCTAAGGCGTCTAGTTTAATAGGTTTCTCCACTTGTTTGAGCTGGCCTTTGTTCCTGGCCTTGATAGGCACGGCAACGTAACCAAACTCGTCACTCATCACTCGAAAACCTTGTCTAACACAAACCAGACGTGCTTCTTTCCCGGCCCACTTTCTGATGGGTGCGTATTTCAAATTCCCATTTATTTTGACTATAAGCAGTTCTTTGGTACTGCAGCTTTTAGTCTTGGGTTTTTTCCGAGCACCTAAAATTGACTTTGTTAAGCCCATGTCCACCCCCTGCTAATGGATGGCCCTTGAGCGGAATCTTCCGGGAAAAGTAGGAATATGTGTTTACCGCTGGCTGATGTAACCTGTGTGCGTGTAACCCCCACAGGTAGACAGGTTGGATGGGATATAATGGTGGGGAACCCACCGTCTTGGGTTAAAGTCCTTTGACTCATCCCATTGCGGATAGTCCGGACAGTTGCTAAAAAGTCCATAGTGAGGCCTCCTCCCCTTTGGGTGGATTAGCCTTCCCTTCTGATTTGTTAACCCCCTGCTTGCTCTCTCTCCTACCAAAGTTCGAGGCTCGCTGGGGGTTTCCCTTTTTAATGTGCTTCAAGCTGTTTGCCTATCCTCTTGGTCGAGTTTCTCCCTGATAGCATTCAAAATGTATTTGCTCCGACTGATGCCCTGAGCCTTTGCTACCCTGTCCACTTCCTTTCGCAGCTGTTTGCCGTCATAGATAACAAGGTGTCGATATCCATCCGTCATCATGTAAGTCCCTGCGTATAAAACACCCAATATTAAGATAATAACTTAGGCCTCAAACTAATGGAAGAATTTTTCGGAATCTAGCGGGCCTATGATCGCCTAACAATGCTGTAATCCCCTTAGCTATAGGGCTTGGGATGTGAGAAGAATGTTTTTAGCTCAGCTTAAACAGTTACTGCCGTAATCGTTCTGAGCTGCTCGAGCAGAAAAATTAATTAGTAATATACGGCGGATTCCGCATCTAGCTGGCACAGTAACAACAATGAGTAAAATAGTTCTGTCTAGTTGTAGCAGAATTCAGCATAACACCAATTTCTGCTAACTTTTCAACAGATTC
>NZ_JACJTJ010000067.1:0-24599 GCF_014698605.1 Synechocystis sp. FACHB-383
TGTCCCGTTTCTCGTTTCAATTTAAGCAAATCCTGAACGGTCGTTTTGCTTACTTGAAACTGCTCTGCTACTTTTCTAATTGAGGTTCCACCACCTTCATAGGTCTTGACTATCCTTTCTCTTAGATCAACTGATAGAGCTGGCATTTTACTTTTCGATGAACTCCCCTGAATATTTGTCCCTCATTGTACCACCTCGTCATAGAATCCGCCGTATTATGGTGACCTTGCGGATCTATGCTTCCACGAATGATATTCTTCCTGGGTATATATACGTTAGTTATGAGTTATGCCGTTCGGAAACACCCATCCAGCGATCGCGCTGAGAGAATCATCCCTGTCCCCTCTCAACGCCATTAAATTTTAAATTAATCCCCCCAATCCTAAAAATCTTAACTTCATTATTGTGGCTAACGTATATATTTCTCAAACAGGAAGCAACAACCCCTTCAATGGCATTGATATTGGGAGTTACAGCGCTCCCACCTTGGCGGATATTGATGGCGATGGCGACCTGGATGCGATCGTGGGGGAATTTGACCGCAATCTCAAATACTTCCAAAACACAGGTAGTAACACCGCTCCCGTCTACACCGAGCAAACCGGCACGGCTAACCCCTTCAATGGCATTAATATCAGGATTTACAGCAAACCCACCTTGGCAGATCTCGATGGCGATGGCGACCTGGATGCGATCGTCGGGGGACGTAACGGCACTCTCAAATACTTCCAAAACACAGGAAGTAGCACCGCTCCCGTCTACACCGAGCAAACCGGCACAGCTAACCCCTTCGATGGCATTAATGTCGGGTCTTTCAGCGCTCCCACCTTCGCGGATCTCGATGGCGATGGCGACCTGGATGCGATCGTCGGGGAATCTTACGGCACTCTCAGATACTACCAAAACACAGGAAGCAGCACCGCTCCCGTCTACACCGAGCAAACCGGCACGGCTAACCCCTTCGATGGCATTGATATTGGGAGTTACAGCGCTCCCACCTTGGCGGATATTGATGGCGATGGCGACCTGGATGCGATCATCGGGGAACTTAACGGCACTCTCAAATACTTCCAAAACACAGGAAGCAGCACCGCTCCCGTCTACACCGCCCAAACCGGCACAGCTAACCCCTTCAATGGCATTAATATCGGGAGTTTAAGCGCTCCCACCTTTGCAGATATTGATGGCGATGGTGACCTGGATGCGATCGTGGGGGAAAATGACGGCACTCTCAAATACTTCCAGAGTGTTCCTGCGATCGCCATTACCCCAACAGGTGGCAACACCCAAGTCACCGAAGGCGGAGCCACGGATAGCTATACAGTAGTCCTAAACGTTCAACCCAGCGCCGATGTGACGATCGCCCTCAATGGTGGGACGCAACTCAGCACCAACGTCACCACCCTCACCTTCACCAGCGCCAACTGGAATGTTCCCCAAACCGTCACCGTCACGGCAGTGGATGATGGCATTGGCGAAGGACCTCACCGGGGTGTGATTACCGCCACCAGCAGCAGCACCGATTCCCGTTTCAATGGCATAGCGATCGACGCTGTACCCGTCAGCATCACCGACAACGACCTCCCCACCACTCCCCGCTTCTACACCCAGCAAACCGGCACGGCTAACCCCTTCAATGGCATTGATGTCGGGACTTTAAGCAGACCCACCTTGGCGGATCTCGATGGCGATGGCGACCTGGATGCGATCGTGGGGGAATTTCAGTTCAATCTCAAATACTACCAAAACACAGGAAGTAGCACCGCTCCCGTCTACACCGAGCAAACCGGCACGGCTAACCCCTTCGATGGCATTGATATCGGGGATTACACCGCCCCCACCTTGGCGGATCTCGATGGCGATGGCGACCTGGATGCGATCGTGGGGGAACGTTACGGCAATCTCAAATACTACCAAAACACAGGAAGTAGCACCGCTCCCGTCTACACCGAGCAAACCGGCACGGCTAACCCCTTCGATGGCATTAATATCGGGCGTTACAGCACTCCCACCTTCGCGGATCTCGATGGCGATGGCGACCTGGATGCGATCGTGGGGGAAAATATCGGCACTCTCAACTACTTCCAAAACACAGGTAGTAGCACCGCTCCCGTCTACACCGCCCAAACAGGCGCGGCTAACCCCTTCGATGGCATTGATATTGGGCGTTACAGCACACCGACCTTTGCAGATATTGACGGAGATGGCGACCTGGATGCGATCATTGGTGAATATGACGGCACGCTCAAATACTACCAAAACACAGGAAGTAGCACCGCTCCCGTCTACACCGAGCAAACCGGCATAGCTAACCCCTTCGATGGCATTGATATCGGGGTTTTGAGCGCTCCCACCTTCGCGGATCTCGATGGCGATGGCGACCTCGATGCGATCGTGGGGGAACGTGACGGCAATCTCAACTATTTCCTGAGTAATGCAACTCCCACCATTACCAGTGGTACAACCGCTAATTTTGCTGAAAATGGCACAGGAACCGTCTACACCGTCACCGCCACTGACCCAGAAAGTGACTCGATTACCTATGGTTTGGAAACAACAGGAGACTATCTCCTCTTTGACATTGACAGTAATACAGGCGTAGTCACCTTTAAAACATCTCCTGACTTTGAAGCCCCCACGGACAACGGTGCAGATAACATCTATGACATCACCGTAACCGCCAGCGATGGTTCCCTAGAAAACTCCCAGGCTGTAGCCATTAGCGTCACCAACGTTAACGAAGTCCCGACCATTACTAGTGGTACAACCGCTAATTTTGCTGAAAATGGCACAGGAATCGCCTACACCGTCACTGCCACTGACCCCGACGCAGGAACTACCCTGATCTACAGCATCAGTGGAACCGACTCAGCTCTCTTTGATATCAACGGTGGTACAGGAGCCGTCAGCTTCAAAACCGCCCCTAACTTTGAAGCCCCCACGGACAACGGTGCAGATAACATCTATGACATCACCGTAACCGCCAGCGATGGTTCCCTAGAAAACTCCCAGGCTGTAGCCATTAGCGTCACCAACGTTAACGAAGTCCCGACCATTACTAGTGGTACAACCGCTAATTTTGCTGAAAATGGCACAGGAATCGCCTACACCGTCACTGCCACTGACCCCGACGCAGGAACTACCCTGATCTACAGCATCAGTGGAACCGACTCAGCTCTCTTTGATATCAACGGTGGTACAGGAGCCGTCAGCTTCAAAACCGCCCCTAACTTTGAAGCCCCCACGGACAACGGTGCAGATAACATCTATGACATCACCGTAACCGCCAGCGATGGTTCCCTAGAAAACTCCCAGGCTGTAGCCATTAGCGTCACCAACGTTAATCAAGCCCCGACCATTACTAGTGGTACAACCGCTAATTTTGCTGAAAATGGCACAGGAACCGCCTACACCGTCACCGCCACTGACCCAGAAAGTGACTCGATTACCTATGGTTTGGAAACAACAGGAGACTATCTCCTCTTTGACATTGACAGTAATACAGGCATAGTCACCTTTAAAACATCTCCTGACTTTGAAAATCCAACAGATATTGGGACAGATAACGTCTATGACATTACGGTAACGGCCAGTGATGGGTTACTGAGTGATTCCCAGGCGATCGCCATTACTGTCACCGATGTCAACGAAGCCCCAACGATTACCAGTGGTACAACCGCTAATTTTGCTGAAAATGGCACAGGAACCGCCTACACCGTCACCGCCACTGACCCAGAAAGTGACTCGATTACCTATAGCCTAACGGGAAGTGTTGATGATGCTCTCTTTGATATCGACAGCAGTACAGGAGCCGTCAGCTTCAAAACCGCACCCAACTTTGAAAATCCAACAGATATTGGGACAGATAACGTCTATGACATTACGGTAACGGCCAGTGATGGGTTACTGAGTGATTCCCAGGCGATCGTCATTACTGTCACCGATGTCAACGAAGCCTCTAGCATTGATGGCAATGATGCAGCTAATTTTCTCTTTGGAACCGGAAAAAATGACTTAATTCGAGGTTTTGGTGGCAATGATATTCTTTTAGGCAATGGCGGTAACGACACCCTCTATGGCGGAGAAGGAAATGATATTCTCAATGGCGGGTTTGGTGATGACGTGCTCATTGGAGGACTGGGAAGGGATAAGCTCATTGGTGGATTAGGCAATGATAAGTTTGTCTATAAAGCTTTAAATGAAGCAGGAGATGTAATCCTTGACTTCAATCGAAACCAAGATCAGTTAGTTTTAACTGAATTATTTACAAGTCTCGATTACGCTGGCACAGACCCCATTGCTGATGGTTATCTCCGCTTCAATCGCCTAGGATTTAGTACCCAGGTGCAAATTGACGCTGATGGTCTAAGCAATGGCTCCAACTACATCACCCTGACCACCCTAATAGGAGTTTTTCCTTCTAGCCTCTCCGTGGGGACTAATGTTGTGATCTAAATCTCTCTGAATTTGCCTTTACGATTAAGTTTATGGCAAAGCATATTTTATTGGCGAGGAAAGAGGCTACCCATGGAATACGCAGGATTGAGACCCAAGTGTTACAAAACTGGGCTATTCCCCTCTCCTCCCTAGCAGAACAAAAAGAAATCGTTCGCCAGGTAGATTGAAGCTGCCACTCCAGCCGGTGATAGGGAGACTCCTCGTAACAGGCTCCGCAAAGGCGTATAGGCTCCATTTTCAGACTTTCTCCGAGGGGAGGTAGCATAGCCCTTAAAATAGCCCCATCAATACCCAAGAGGTCACCTAGCGCCCCTAGCTCCTCCGCAGAAGGAAAAGGGTTATGGCGAAACTTCTCCCAACGAGATACCACAGCACCAATACCAGCTAATGTACCTAACTCGCTAGCACTGATGTGATTGCGCTGTCTGACCCTTCCCAGAAAATGACTAAGACTTTCCCCCGGCAGAGGCTCCACCCGGAACAACCAAGGCTTAAGCTCCATTTCCGTACTCATGAGTATTCCCTGGCTACCTCCTCTAACAACTCCTTCTCGATTCGCTTATGCCCCCTAGAAAGGGACTTGATCGCCGCTTCCCGCAATACCTCATCGAGCCGACCGATGTAGCCCTCTGTTGCCCGGGCTAGAATCTTCATCATCGCCGGACTGGTCAGGTTAGAGGCTACAGGAAGTTTTAGTACCTTCTCCTCCCAGATCGAAACAGTGCGCTTAAACTCTTCTCCCACCAACTTACCAAAACGACGGTGGGAGCGAAAACGGTTATAAACCTGTTCATCCCGCTTAATAACCGCATCTAGCCAGTCTGTGCCTACCAGAACAACGGAAATGTCTAATTTGTCGTTAATATCCCTTACTTCCGGGAAAATATCCGCTTTTAAACGGTCTGCCTCATCAATAATAAGCATTTCCACATCACAAGCCTTTAACACGTCCATAGCTCGGGAACGAAAATCGCTCACCGTACCTCGAACAGCCTTGTAACGTAATGCTTCAATGATTTCTTTAAAAAGCTCCTTTGCCCCGCATTTTGTTGGCAACATAATGTAAACCACCGGCACCTTTGGGGTTTCGTGTCCCTGTTGTATGGGTTTATTTCTTAACCTATAGGAATCACAAGCTACTGTTTTACCAGTACGAGACTCCCCCACAAGGCGACATGACTGGCGAGCTTTCCGTTTTTCATCTAACCAATTATGTAAATCGCGAACATGCTCTAGCGGCACTACAGTGCGACGATTAAGCCGAGTTATCTCCTGCTGTAGTTGAGTATCATCTTTCGTGACATCCCCAAGTTCTGTTGCAATAGTTTGTGCTTGATTCATAGTTACCACCCATAGTCCTCTTGCATTTGTTCCAAGTCCCAAACCTCGACATCTGAAGCATCGGTCAACATAGGCTCTACAGCCATTTGCTCTTCCGCTGTAGCCTTTTCTTGAACAGCAAGAGGTTCCAACTCTCGATAGGCCTGTTCCTGCTTTTGACGCTGTTTACGGGTCGGTTTCTTCGTTGCCGCTTCCCGCTCAATGACCTCCTGTAAAATGGCGGTGTTACTGACGGTCTTGGCCTTCTCCCTAAGCCTCTTTGCACTAGTTTTGGCATCTTCTAGGGTCAACTGCTCAAGTTCCAAACCTTGGGCATGGGCACGGGCTAAAAACAACTCCTTACCCTGATCTTTGTCATATTGGTAAACCCAGATAGTTGTAATATCTCTGGGGTCGTAGCGGAGGCCCACCGTATGACCGGCATAACCTTCCAGGTTTTCCCCCTTGTAGTTAATGTTCTCGAACTGTATGTAGCCCCCACGCTGAACCTGCCGCCGAATTTGCTTCATCAGGCAAATATCCAACTCCCGTTCTGATAACACCAGTGGTGCTCCAGGAAGCCCTGCTTCCCAACGCTGGAAAAGGGTTTGGTCACCCATCCTGGCATCCATTCCCTCGTTATAACGGTCAACAATAAAGCGCACCACCAGTTTTTCCAATTCCCGCAGGGTCAAACAAGCATCCTCCTCTGCTTCCTTGGGTCGTTGCTGTACATTGGACCCGGTATACCCCGGTAAAGTCGAAAATAGACTGGTGTTTAGGGTTCCGAAGGGGCGCTCCACAATCCCCCCTTCCGAGGGCCGGTCTCGAAGCTTTAGTACAAAACTCAGTTGACTCGCAATCTCACTAAGGTGATTCGAGCGAAAGTCCTTACCTCCATCAGTGAACAAATATTGGGGTAATCCAAAAGTGCCCCAGTCGCAGTGCAACTTATACTCTGCACCATACTGCTTGGGTAAAACCGCATGTCTTAGGGCTAGGGCTACAACCTGAGAACTAGGCGCATCAAATCCAATATTAATGCCGACAATGCAACGGGAGTAGCTGTCAATAACGGTGGTTAACCAGGGTCGTCCCAGTAAATTACCGCATTTATCAACCAACAAGACATCAGCTCTAGTGTGGTCACATTGCCAAACCTGATTGCTGTAGGAAATGTCCAGGTCAAAACCATCCCTGGTCTTAACCGACAACATGGAACCTTGCCACCCAGGTGATCTAATACTTTTCTTCTTCTTATTGATAACGGGCTCTAAAACCCGCAATACAGTGCGATAGCTGGGGGGCTTGTCCTCCCCTAACTCCTGGGACCTAACCTGTACCCGTATGGCTACCTGCTTAGGATTCATGCGCCGACTACCCTCATTCCCCTTTTTATAAGTGTTGAGAATAAAGTCCGACCACTCTTCGCCAATACGGTGGTGCCCCCTGTCTTTACGACAACTAGAGGTTAAAACAGCAATCCCCTCCTCCTGATACCGCTTAAACAGCCTTTGTACAGACCTAACAGAAATGCCTAGGCGTTGGGCACCTGCCTTCAACTTTTCCCCATAGGCCCCACGGTCACAGGGCTCCAGCAGAGTTTGTATGACCTCTAACTTTAGCTGGGCCTCTTCCGGCAGCTCCTGGGGAATAGCAAGATTGTCTTTCTCTAAGCCCTTCACTTGCTCCTCCTGATAAAAACATAATGTTATCTTAGCGCGCAAATAAAAAAGCGACAGCAAATCTGTCACCCATCTAAAAAGGGGCTTTTTGCAAAGACGACAACTAATTTGTCACAAAGATGGAATGCGTCATTGAATTTGTCACTGTGCTACTTACAACGGTTCTGAGAGTAAGTTGCTATAATCCCCTTTAGGTAAAGGTTTTGGGAGATGACACTAATTTGGCATCACGTCATTTAATGTGGCACCGTACATAACTATTAAATCTGTTCGCTGGCGATCAGTAACTGATACTGATCGTTTTCGCTGTTGATTACTTTCATGGGGACTTAAGACTCAGGTGAGATTTCCCCAGACCACTAGTACAAAATAAAAACTTTTTTTAGTCTTTAATTAGGTTACCTCTCTTTTATCATTTATCAGTCTAGTAAGCAAATTTTCAAATGAGTCGCCAGAAGTCTTTGATAGCAAGGCTTTTAAGATGTGTACTTGATAAAAAATCTTGCCCTTGTATTTCACGTTGGAAGAATCCTGAATTTTTATTCTAGTAAGGATTTTATGGAATAAAGTCAAACGATTGTCTTCCAGACTCAGGAAAGAGCGATAAAAATCAGAGGTGTTGAACGACAATGCTTGGGTTTACCGTTACAAATATCTAGATTGATAATGATCCGGTTGTGCATAGTATCTGTATTCTTCAGAAAATTGTTTTATTTCATGTCGGCGATCGCCTAAAAAACAGCTTAGCAAGTACATAAAATTTACCGAATGGAACTTTGGTGATCATAAAAAACCTACTGGTCCACCAGTTGCCAAAAGTTAAGAAATTTTAACTCCCCATTTTTGCGTCAATTATGAGACGATAATGAAAAATGAAATGATCATGAAATGACCGTTATCACTATGGCAATATCATTTGCTTCCCGGGGAGGACTGCTGGCATCTGGTTTAGCGATCGCCTTTTGTTTGGCTGGCTGTGGGACGGCAGAAGTTACTAAATCCGATGCTCCCAGGGAAGAGGTGACAGAAGTAACCACCGAAGTCCAAGCGGAAAACGAAGGGAAAAAGAAAGTTTTAACCACCTTCACCGTACTGGCCGACATGGCCCAGAATGTTGCCGGAGATAAGTTAGTGGTGGAATCCATCACTCGCATTGGTGCAGAAATCCACGGTTATGAGCCGACTCCCAGTGACATTGTCAAAGCTCAGGACGCAGACTTAATCCTTTACAACGGCATGAATCTGGAACGTTGGTTCGAGCAATTTTTGGGCAATGTCAAGGATGTGCCCTCTGTGGTGCTAACGGAAGGTATTGAACCGATTCCCATTGCCGAAGGTCCCTATACCGATAAACCCAATCCCCACGCCTGGATGTCGCCCCGCAATGCCCTGGTCTATGTGGAAAATATCCGCCAAGCCTTCGTCGAACTTGACCCGGACAATGCCGAATATTACAACGCCAATGCGGCGGCCTATAGCGAGCAGTTAAAGGCGATCGATACCCAACTGGCATCCGATTTGGAACAGGTGCCTGCCAAGCAGAGATTTTTGGTCAGTTGTGAAGGGGCGTTTTCTTACCTGGCCAGGGACTATGGCATGGAAGAGATTTACATGTGGCCAATCAATGCCGAACAACAGTTCACCCCCAAACAGGTGCAAACCGTGATTGAGGAAGTGAAAACCAATGACGTACCAACAATCTTTTGTGAGAGCACCGTCAGTGACAAGGGCCAAAAACGGGTAGCCCAGGCAACCGGCGCTCGCTTTGGCGGCAATCTCTATGTTGATTCCCTTTCCACAGAGGAAGGCCCTGTACCCACCTTTTTGGATTTGTTGGAATATGATGCCCGGGTGATTGCCAACGGTCTTTTGGCCGGTGCTAATGCCAAACAATGACAAAAGTTTTGCCTTTTATTCAGTGTTGAGTTTTTCTTAATCAACCCAACTCAATGTTGACGATTGACCGCTCCCTAAAACCTGAACCCCTCTTTTGTGATGCCAACCACTCTCCCCCGTCTCGATATATCCGTTGATGGCGTCAGCGTTACCTATAACAACGCTCGTTTGGCCCTTTACAATGCCACCTGCACCGTTGAACCTGGCACCATTACTGCCCTAGTGGGCCCCAATGGCAGTGGTAAATCGACTCTGTTCAAATCCATTATGGGGTTTTTGCAACCGAGTCAGGGACGGGTTCGCATCGGTGGTTTTCCGGTGCAAAAGGCCCAAAAACAACAGTTGATGGCCTACGTCCCCCAGGCTGACGAAGTGGATTGGAACTTTCCGGTCAGTGTGTTTGATGTGGTGATGATGGGGCGCTATGGCCATATGAATGTGCTACGCATTCCCAGTCCCAAAGACCGTCGCTTGGTGATGGAAAGTCTAGAGCGGGTGGGCATGGTGAAATATCGCGATCGCCAAATTGGGGAACTTTCCGGCGGTCAAAAGAAACGGGCGTTTTTGGCCCGGGCCTTGGCCCAGGAAGGCAAGGTAATTCTCCTAGATGAGCCCTTTACCGGGGTTGACGTGAAAACGGAAAAGGGGATGATCGACTTATTGATGCAACTGCGGGATGAGGGCCACACCATTCTGATTTCTACCCATGATTTAGCTTCCATTTCCACCTTCTGTGACCACACCATTCTGCTCAACCGCACCATTTTGGCCCAGGGGAAAACCGAGGAAACCTTCACAAAAGAAAATTTAGAACTGACCTTTGGCGGGCTACCAGTGATGAGCCTGAATCAGATGTTTGAAACGACAGAGGTAGATGCGTGAGTCAGTTAGTGGTGGCCTTTTCCTGGTGGAATTGGTTGGTGGAGCCTTTGCAATATGGGTTTTTGATCCGGGCAATTTGGGTGAGTGCCTTTGTCGGCCTGGTGTGTGCGGTGCTTTCCTGTTACATCACCCTCAAAGGTTGGTCCCTAATGGGAGATGCCATTTCCCATGCGGTGGTCCCCGGTGTGGTGCTGGCTTATGCCCTGAATATTCCCTTTGCCATTGGGGCTTTTACCTTTGGCTTTGGGGCAACGGTGGCGATCGGTTACGTCAAGTCTAAAACGCGGTTAAAGGAGGATGCCGTCATTGGCATTGTCTTTACGGGATTTTTTGCCCTTGGCCTAGTGTTGGTGACTAAAATTTCCAGCAATGTTGACCTGTTCCATATTCTGTTTGGCAATGTGCTGGGTATTTCTCAACAAGACATTATCCAAACTCTGATCGCCGGATCCATCACTCTGATAGTGATTTTGTTGCGCCGCAAGGATCTTCTGTTGTTTTGTTTTGATCCGAACCATGCCAAGGCGATCGGTCTGCGCACCCATGTCATGTATTACACGCTGTTGTCGGTTCTGGCCCTTACCATTGTGGCCGCCTTGCAAACGGCGGGGATTATTTTAGTAATTTCCATGCTGGTTACACCAGGTTCCATTGGCTATCTACTCAGCGATCGCTTTGACCATATGCTGTGGTACTCCGTCGCCAGCAGTGTCCTATCCTGTGTGCTCGGCACCTATTTGAGCTATCACTTTGACGTCTCGACGGGGGGCATGATTGTCGTCCTGCTGACAACGCTGTTTGTCATAACCATGATTTGTGCGCCTAAGTATGGCATTTTGGCCCAGGAATGGCGCAAGCGGTCAGGGCAAAATCCGGAAGACGATCACAATCAGACTGTAGTGGTGGATCAAGCCTAGTTGGTTGGTATCACCACAATAATGATGACGTCCCCTCATAAACCCTTTGAGGTCAAACAATTAACCTAAATTTATTTTCCATGAAATCACCGCCGCGTTTACCCAAAGCACGGTTATTTTTTCCTTGCGCTTTCATATCCCTCAGTCTGACGGAAGAGGGATACAAGCGGCGGGGGTTGGAAAAGGGGCAGCGCTAGGAGGCGCTGGAGACGGATAGCCACAGCAATGGGCTGATGCTGCGGGGGCAATTTAGGGCCGCGTTGAATGCGGATCCAGCTCAGATTCGGCGGAAGTCGGTGTATAAGGTGGAGGAGATGGAGATTGCAGTGGGCGAAATAGCCTGAGGTGGAGGCGCAATGACGATCCCTTGGGGCGACGCAATGGCCAGGAGTTTGAGGTGGTGGGGCTGGAGAATGGGCAAGTGATGATTCGCTGGGAGCGGGGAGAATTGAGATCCGCCTCACCCCTTCGTCTCAGGCTCCGCCACAGCCACTGGATCAGCTCTCGCTCGGGCAAACAAACGGGGCTTTGCTAATTTCGAAGTGAGCGAGCATTGCTTACTCTAGAGCAAGCGTTGGGTACGGGGTCACCGCATCTATGTCATGGTCATAGCGACCGAGAGGGGCTTGATAGCCCATAAAACTTCGATCACACTGTGCGACGGCAGATGCAGAAGGAGGTCAGCCCTCGAGTGGCCTTTTTTGTCAATCAGCAGGCATACCCCGCTTGAGAGCTAAGTCAATGTAAATACAATAAGAGCAGCATACTCAACAAGAACTCTAGTTTCAGCGCATATTGACTACTTCCGAAGCGCTTCGCTGTTTTCGGCGTTCTTGCAAAGACTTATCAATTAGTTTTGCAACCAGCCAAGAGACAGATCGTTCATCTGTCTGTGCCCACTCCTCCAGTTCTTGCTTTAACTCTGGAGGAACGTAAGCAACCACTCGCTCCAAGTCTGTTTTGCCACCCATTTTGAGTTTCACTTCTGGTTTTCTTGCTTCCAAGATACCAGTAATAGCCTAGCCTGTGTTGTGCTATGCCGTGCTGTGCTAGCATGGCATAGCACGATTAATCAAGGCCTCATCTATGAACCGTCAAAATTTGCTCTCAATCGCCGGAGATCTTGTCCAACCAAAAGTCAATCCCGGACTCGTCTTGCTTTCGAGTAGAGAATTAGACAAGATGCGGCGGGTTGGGCAACTTGCGGCGAATCTCCTCAACCATCTTGAATCAATGGTGCAACCCGGAGTGAGTACGCAAACTCTAAACGACGAGGCGACGAGTTGGATGCAATCTCATAGGGCAATCAGTGCCACGCTTGGCTACGCACCTCCTGGTCATCCTCCATTCACAGGTTCAATTTGCACCAGTGTTAATGAGGTGGTTTGTCACGGAATTCCGAATCCAAAGCAAATCCTTAAAGACGGAGATATTATCAATATCGATGTGACGCCACGCTTAGACGGTTACCATGGCGACACGTCTAAAACATTCTTGGTTGGTAATGTATCCGCAACAGCGCGGAAGCTGGTTGAAGCCACTCAAGAATCGCTGATGCGAGGAATTGCTGAAATCAAGCCCGGGGCAAGAATTGGTGATATTGGCGCTGCAATTCAAGCCTATGCCGAGGCGAAGGGATTCTCAGTTGTTCGAGATATGGTTGGGCATGGCATTGGCAGGCAAATGCATACAGAGCTTCAAATTCCTCACTATGGTCAGCGAGGCAGTGGGCTAAAGCTGCGTCCAGGAATGGCTTTTACGGTTGAACCGATGCTAAATGAAGGAACGAGTATTCTTAAGTTTCTTGCAGATCGTTGGACTGTGATTACAAAAGACAAGAAACTTTCAGCTCAGTTTGAACACACCGTTGCTGTGACTGAGGAAGGGGTAGAAATTCTGACTCTTCCTTGAATTTCAAGACACAACTCCTTATTTATTCCTTGAGAGAGAAGTACAATATTGCTCTAAAGATAAACCGCTGCTCAGGGACTCGGTTCCTATGGGGATAGCCGACTTTTAACATCATCGTCATGGAACCGGGTCCCTTGGCCTATCTAGCCCTTTCCCTAAGTTTTTATCATTGGGGGTAGCGCGACAACGTTATGAACGATTGGTATGAAAAGTCATTGCAGCAGACTCTTGAGGGCAAATTTACCATCTCTGGTTGAGTCTCGAAAGTCTTTACCAATGGTCGGTTGAAGCCGTAAAAGGGGCCAACTGATACTCTTCAATAAAATCCTGCCTGATTAGTGGCTGCCTGTATTTGGAAGTTTTCGAAGACTTCTGAAAATATCATAAGAATCTGATAAATTACGAGAAGAATCTGAAAGAATTTGAGAATTGGAACTCATTACACTCAAGTTAATTACACCCTTATCTCTTCGCAAACCGCGTTAGGTCGAGTGGGTGTTCCTGATCATATTGGCGGGGAGATCGCATCTTTACTCTCCAAAGATAACCGCTGGGTAAATGCTCAGAGAATTGAAGTCTCTGGCGACATGTTCCTTTAATTCACACTGACTAAAACCCAAGGAAACTCAAACAAAAGGAAAACTCACCATGTTGAATGTAGAAAACAAAGTAATTGCTATTACTGGAGCCAGTAGCGGTATCGGTGAAACCACCGCAAAACTGCTCGCCCAAAATGGCGCAAAAGTCCTTTTAGGGGCACGGCGGACAGACAGGCTGGAGAAGCTAGTCGAGCAAATTCATGCCTCCGGTGGCACAGCAGAATTTAAAGCAGTCGATGTCACTGATCGCGAAAATGTGAAAGCATTTGTTGAGTTTGCCAAAGACAAATTTAACCGCGTTGATGTCATCTTTAACAATGCAGGCGTAATGCCCCTATCGCCAATGAATGCCCTGAAAATCGAGGAATGGGACAACATGATTAATGTGAATATTCGGGGCGTATTGAATGGTATCGCAGCGGGACTGCCAATTATGGAGGCGCAAGGGGGTGGTCAAATCATCAATACGGCGTCCATTGGTGCCCATGTGGTAGTACCCACTGCGGCAGTCTACTGTGCAACCAAGTATGCGGTTTGGGCAATTTCTGAAGGACTGCGGCAGGAATCACAAAATATTCGCGTTACTACTATTTCTCCGGGTGTCGTTGATACTGAGCTTGGCTCTGATATCACCGATGAGTCATCCAAAGGCTTGTTAGAAGAACTTCGTAAAACTGCCCTTACCTCAGAGGCGATCGCGAGAGCGGTGCTGTACGCCGTATCCCAACCCGATGATGTTGACGTGAATGAAATCATAGTCCGACCGACGGCCAGTGCGTTCTGAAGGGAACCGGTCAAAGCATAGGAGCGTTATCACCAACACAAAGGACATTGTCGTAATGATGACTGACCTGTACGGAAAGTATATAAACAGCGCCTAACAATCCCATTGACAGTGTCTGTTGCGGGGGTGACCTCACCCCTGCCGACTGTGGCGGAGTCTCTCAGATGTCATTCCCTGGCCAGCATTTCCAGAGTTTGATTAGCTACTGGCTCAAATTCAACGTGCTGATTAGCAAACAGCCCCTTGTCGAAAGTGTCACCAAGCGCTATATTGTCACTTAGTGACAAATTTTTAAAAGAAAGACTGCTGTGGGGGGGGGAGCGCTACCAACGATATGACAAAGAATGAGCACAGGCCAGGAGGAATGAGTGAGCAGCGGCAGCGGCGGATACGTCTGGAGATTTCGCGGGAGGCGGCGCGTTTGTTCTGGGAGCAAGGCGTCGCTGCCACGACCGGCGAGCAAATCGCTGCTGCAGTGGGTCTCTCGGTGCGCACCCTCTGGCGGTACTTTCGCAATAAGGGGAGCTGTGTCGAGCCGGTCTTGGCGCAGGATGGCGAGGAGTTTGTGGCGCTATTGGTCCGCTGGCCTCGCGACGTCTCCCTCGAAGATCACCTCGTCGAGTGGGCCAAGAATCGTACTAAAGATTCCGATCAGCAGTCCTTTGATGAGGCTGTAATTAAGATGACCGTACTAGCCGAAAAAGAGCCGGATCTGCGAATGGCCTGGCTGATGACCAACGACCAAATAGAGCGCGCTCTGGTCGATATCATCGCAGACCGGCTGCGGCGATCGCCTGACGATATCGAGGTGCGTCTGCACGCCGCCGCGGCCACCGCAGTCGTGCGCGTTATCAGTGAAGACGTCAGTGCTGCTCTGATGGCGGGAGTCGATCACGCCTCGCTCGGCAACCGGCTTGGGCAGATTGCCCGCGCCGTGCACATAGCTACTGGTGGGGCAGTCGGCGATCCTGTCGATCCCTAAACCGATGGGCAATTGAAGTCAGCAACAAGAGCAAAAAAACGGAGATGAATATGCAAAATATCCAAAGAACGCAGGGAATCATCGCAGAAGCGAAAAAAGTTACCTACGTGGAGGCTGCCCGGTGGGCTAAGTATCGGGGGTGGCGGTATGTTCTGGGGCTGATGATCATCCTCTTTGCGTGGCTGATAGTCGGCAGTGGCGCTAACGTACTAGCTGCGTTCACGCTCGGCGGCCAGGCAGACACCTCGGGGCTCGGGCTTGTGGAATACTACCTGTTTGTCATGGCGAGTTTCCTGTGCTTCTTCGCGGGGGTCCTTATGGCTGTCTCCCTCGTCCACCGCCGCTCCCCCGGACACTCGTCACAGCGCGGCAGCGGATAGACTGGCATCGGGTCGGTCATGGATTCGTGGCGTGGTTTGTGCCGTACTGCCTGATCGGTGGGCTGGGACAGTATCTGTTCTACCCGGATACCTTCTCCTTCAACTCCGGCCTCACAGCATTTGCGCTTTTTGTGCCGCTGGCGCTCGTTCTCACCGCGATTCAGACGACAACGGAGGAGCTTTTCTTTCGCGGATACATCGTGCAGGGCGCGAGCCCCATCTGGAGCAACCGCGTTTTTCTGGCGATCGTGTCAGCCGTTATTTTTACTCGCTATCGGCATACACTTCGCGAACAACATCGGCGGGTCACTCCTGTTCAACATCACTGAAAGTGCCTTGCCCTCACCCGCTCTGTTCACCATCAGCGAATATCACGCCACCTACGGGACGCTAGCGATGCTGGCTGCAGTACTCATGTTTCTGGCGATCGCCTACAAGGTGTTCAAACGCGATAAGGCATCCGAACTCGTTTCCTAAAGCCATCGGAGTGGTCGTTGGTAATCTCGTCAGTTCGTAAAACCATCAGCAAACGACATCGTCGCTGACTACATCATCGACCTCGAACTGCCCGATGAAGGGGCGACCTGCACCGTATAACCACACGATCGCAAAGGCTTGAAAACAATTCTGGAATGACGTTGAGGATAGAGTTATGGCTAAGCATAAGAACGCTAGGCTGCGACTGTTTGGGCTGCTGTGGTTGGCAGGCATGGCTGGGGTGATGTCCCTGGGGTTGCTGCCTTTGCCCTTGCTCCCAGAGGGTGCCCCACCTGCCGCCGTGGTCAGACTGCTGGTGCTGGTACAGCCCACGGTTTTGGTATCGGCAGCGGTACTGATAGGCGTGCTCTTGACTCCCCAGCTAGGACTAATGACACCGGGGGCAGAGGCTTTAGCCGTTGGGCGATCGTGGCCGAAAGCCATGGTTCCTCAACTGTTGCCCGGCGTGCTGGGTGGGTTGATCAGCGGCGCACTAATGACGGCGATCGCCCTGTTGTCTCGCCCGCTGCTGCCACCCGCCTATGGAGCGGCTGAGCCCACGCCGCTGCTAGTGCGATTTCTCTACGGCGGTATCACCGAAGAAATTTTGATCCGCTGGGGACTGATGACGCTGCTGCTATGGCTGGGCTGGCGATTTGGGCAGCAGCGCCAGGGTAAACCCCAGACCCGATGGGTGGTCGTCGCCATTGCCGTCTCCTCCCTAGTGTTTGCTATGGCCCACTTGCCCGCTGCGATCGCCCTAGAACTGCCGTTAACCCCACCACTACTAGGGTTCTTGCTGATCCAAAATTCTTTGTTTGCAGGGGTTGCGGGGTATTTGTTCTGGCGTTACGGGTTAGAAACCGCCATGATCGCCCACCTGACGGTTCATGCCGTGCTGGCCCTCGTCGGCTGAGGCATCTTCTGGCGACCGGATAGGGGGACCGCAGGTGTCGTGGCCCCAGGCACCCTGCCAGATGGGCTGGATGGCAAAGCGTTCACCATTATGTCTCAAATTTCTTCTAACAGCTCACGAAATCGTGACCGACTCACGTACGACTCAAGAGCAACAGCTTCCATTAGGAGGAGAATTATGCGCGTTCCCAAGACCTACGTCAGGCGCTTGTTAACAGGCACAGTAATGATGTTGCTTGTCCTCGCTGGGGCACCTGCCGCATTGACACAGTCTGCCCAAGAGCCAGCGGCGGGACTGGAGCGATTCTACAACCAGGAGCTGACGTTCGGCTCCTGCGAAAGCTTTGCGACTAATGCGACCGAGACAGAAGTGTACGTTGATCCATTTGAATGCGGTCGCCTGGAGGTACCGCTAGATTACGACGAACCTGAGGGTGAGACCATGCAAATCGCGGTCTTGCGCCTGCCCGCCCAAGGTGAGCCGAGCCAGCGGATCGGCTCTCTGGTGCTCAATCCTGGCGGGCCTGGAGGCTCGGGCACGATTCAAACCCCCTTCACCGCAGTGGCTCTGAAGAAGACTCCCATGGTTCAAAGGTTCGACTTGGTTGGGTTCGACCCTCGCGGGGTTGGAGCCTCGACCCCGGCCATCAACTGCTTCACCGACGAAGAGAACGACCGGGGCGAGAACCAGACGACGTTGTTGGGTACGTCGGGAGAATGGAGTGCCGACGACACCCGCGAGTTGATGGAGAAGTGCGCCAATGGGTCGGGTGGTGAGCAGGTGCTTGCCGTCGTTGGCACCCGCAATGTAGCCAGGGACATGGACGTGCTCCGCGCCGCCCTCGGCGACGAAAAGCTGACCTTCCTGGGGCGAAGCTACGGCACCCGATTGGGCGCGGTCTACGCTGAGATGTTCCCGCAGAACGTCCGGGCGATGGTTCTCGACGGTGCGCTCGACCCTCGGCAGGGCAGCGCGGAGCGCCGTTTAGCGCTCCATGCCGCGTTCCAGCGCTCGTTCGAGCTGATGGCCGAGTTCTGTGCTCAGAGCTCAGACTGTCCGCTGGGCACCGACCCCGAGCAGGCCACCGCTGTGTTCCAAGATCTGTTCCAGCCGCTGATCGATAACCCCGTGCCAGCGGGCGAGGGGCGCACCCTGGATTTTTTGTATGGCACTGGCAGCGTCCTCGGGGCGCTCTACAATGCCGAGGCGTGGCCGCGAATTATTGACGGCATCGCCCAGCTCAAAAACGAGGGCCGAGGCGACAAACTCCTCGCTCTCAGTGACGACTTTATCGTTGAAGGGTTGGAGAGCAACTTGGTCGATGCCCAGCTCGCCATCAACTGTAACGACGAGGAGCGCCGCACCCCTGGGCAGGAGGCAGAACTGCGCCGCCAGATCTTCGACGTTAACCCTTTTCTTGATACCGGACGATCCGTCGAAGGTGTCACCCGCGACGCCTGCGAGTTCTGGCCCAGTGAACCGACCCTTGGCTTTCCCCATGCTCAGAATGTTGAGGGCTTACCCGACACGCTGATTATCTCCATCACTGGTGACCCGGCCACCCCCTACGCTGCTGGAGCCAGTCTAGCCGAGTCGCTCGGCGGTACCTTGCTCACCGTCGAGGGAGAGCAGCACACCATCGCTATGGATGGCACCAGCCCCTGCGTCAATGCGATCGTCGCCAACTACCTGATCGACCTTGAACTCCCAGCAGAGGGTGATCGCTGCGTCCTCTAGCCCCCATCGCCAAAACCAAGGATTTAGAAATTCCTTATTTGCATCATCGACAGTGCTGCTCTACGCGGCAGTTATCACTCTTGAGCATCACTGCATCCATCACCAAACATTGGAACTAAAAACATGTCACGCAAAGCGATCGCCAAAAAGCGCCTTATTCACCCGAAGCATGGAGTAAGACATATCCGCTTGCTTCGCAAACCCTTCCAGATCATTCGCGCCAATTTTCGCGCCTATCTCATTATCAACGCCATTTTGTATGGCTTGGTCTTCACTGGGATGGTAGCGGCGATGCTCTTCCCCAACCTGAGCGCAACTCGGGTAGCCATCCTAGAAGACAACGGAACGGCGGATCTTGTTCGATCTCTATTCAATAACCCCTGGCTTTTCGCGCTGACTATCCTGGGAGTCAACGTCATGACCTGCGCGCTGCGGATCGTGCTCCCTTCGCTGCTCGTTCCCTTCACTGGCATTGCCATATTTGCGTATAAAGCATTCACTTTAGGTTTAGCCATGGCCCCGTCTACCAAGGTTATGGCGGTGGCACTGATCCCGCACTCGCTGACGATACTCATCGAATTCCAAGCCTACGCCCTCTTGATGTTTGGCGCATACATCCTTGGTCGGTCTTGGGTTCGCCCCGCCACCATTGATGCTCGGAACCATCGTCAGGGTTACGTCCGTGGGCTGCAACAGCTCGGTTGGCTGAGCCTGGCCACGCTCCCACTGTTCATCATCGGCGCGATCTGGGAAGCGTTCTCGCTCCGCTACCTGGTTCCTCCGCTGACCCAATGGTTTTTGTAGCGCTAAACAAACCCAATCATGATGGTCTCTTGAATCGATTGTTAACTCTGCAATTTTAGATGGTGAATCAAATGATTAAGCACAAAGATTTTGCGCCTCGAATTACTGAACGGGGACCCTTCGGCGGACCTTCCGAGTATGAATCCTTCTCGGAGGTTGTGAGTGGCGTAAATCAGTGGATCGAAAGCACAACGATACAGGTAATCAACGTTGAAACTGTTGTTTTACCCGATCAAATTGAAGGCACCGGTGATGGTGACTACGGCGTGAAGACCAGTCATGCCTTCTACCCAGTGACGATCAGTCAGGGCCTTGCAATCAATTGCTTTCAATGTGTGCGGATTTGGTACAGAGAATAAGCGTCACCGGAGAAGAAATAATGAAACGATCTACCTTGTTTACTTTCCTGTATCTTGAGCTGGGAGTTTGCCTGACAGCGATCGCGTTTGGATACCCAAACCTGCCTTCGGGTCTTCAAACCAGCTTGTTGATCAATGCAGGAGCGTCCTACATCGCTTGTATTTTCAATCCATTTTTGCGGGAGAGGACAATCCGCTTCTATCGCAGCCGCAATTCATCGGTCATCCTATCCTCGTTGGTGATTGGATTCACTATTATTGGGATGATTTGGGAGGTTCAAAGTCAGAACTGGGCGATGGATGCTTTTTTAGGATCGTTTTCGCGGCTAATCATTGTTTTACTGTTTGCTGAAAACATTGTGATTATAAGGCAAGTGAATTTTGAAAACTAGAAACTGTTTGCAAACGCTTGTTGAGTGGTTTCTACCTTCCACATTTGCTTGTTGTTGGCGAGCCTTCGTAGCATCAAAAGTATCAAGAGTAAAATCAACCATGTTCAAGCGATTCTCTAAAGTTTCTATCCTGTTAGTCACAGCTACAGCATTGGTGATGGTTTGTTTACAATCTCTTCGGGCAAATCCTGCCCTATCTGAGATACCAGATTTAGGCTCCTCAAATCAGTCAACACTGGTTTCAACAGCCGCTCTCCCCCCTGACCTTGTCCCGGCTATTTTAGGCGGTAGACCTGTTTATGTACTGTATATGACCAGAGCCGAAGATACGGTTCTCATCCGTTGTTATCCCGGTTATGAACCTACGATCGCCGTTCGAGCGATGGGAAGTAATCCCAATGCCAACACCCAAAAAGAAGGCGTTATGAAGTGCCGCCCTTCTGCTTAGAACTGATGCGACAAATTTGCTCTGGTATTGCTACAGGCACATAGACAGAAGCTGCTTAAGATCGCAGCCAATAGGGTGAGCACTGCCCACAAAACTTTAAAGCTTAACTACAACACACTCATCAGGAGGTTTTCAATGGACCGGAAGATTTTAGTCACTGGCGCAACTGGCAGCAACGGTACAGAGATTGTCAAACGACTCGCAGCGCAGAACGTGCCAGTCCGCGCCATGGTTCGTAACCATGATCGAACAAAGGAGATTGCACTCCCGAATGTTGAAGTGGTGGAGGGAAACTTTGATCGCCCTGAGACTTTGTTGGAGGCGCTGACTGAAGTAGACCATGCCTTTCTCTTAACGAACTCTACAGAACACGCAGAAGCCCAACAACTTTCGTTTGTCAATGCGGCTCGTCAGAGTGGTGTCAAGCATATCGTCAAACTATCGCAATTTGCAGCCGACGCCCATTCGCCCGTGCGCTTTTTGCGTTACCATGCCGCAGTCGAAGCGGCAATTCAAGCATCAGGAATGACGTACACGTTTCTACGTCCCAATCTCTTTATGCAGGGCTTATTAAAATTTAAATCGACAATCACGAGCCAAAACGCCTTTTATGCAGCGATCGGCGATGCAAAGGTTAGCGTGGTAGACGTGCGCGACATTGCAGAAGTTGCAGTAGTTGCTCTAACAGAAACAGGGCATGAGGGAAAGATTTACAACCTCACCGGACCACAGGCATTGACTCATGCTGAGATGGCAGAACAACTCTCGGCTGCGCTCAATCGTCAGATTACATTCGTCAATATTCCATCTGAAGCAATGCGCGATCAACTGCTCAAAATTGGGATGCCACCTTGGCAAGTAGACGGGCTGATTGAGGATTACGCACACTACCAACGCAATGAGGCAGCAGTGGTTTCTTCTGATATACAGGATGCAATTGGTAAAGAGCCGCGTAGTTTTAAGACATTCGCCTGTGACTACGCAACCTGATTGACTGACAAAAGTTTAAGAGGACTCGTAGGAATAGACCTGGAGAGTAAACTCAAGGGCATAAAGGCGGCGGTGGTGCTGACGAAGGGAAGCCATAGCCGGTTGAGGGGCTTGATGGGAGAAAAAAGCGACCTGATGGATAATGGGCCATCCATTGTAGAAGGCAGTCTTCAACCAATCCCAACCGAGACGTAAATAACTGTGGCCGCGAAACCAATGGGGGTCGACCCAACGACGGTGGCCATGTTCAACGACCGTTAACCCTTGTGCGGTTGCAAATAAAGTGGCGACGGCCAGGAGAAACCATAATCGGGAAAAAGCACAGACAGAACGAATCTGTGATTTCTGGATATTCCAGACATTGGACTGGTCATCTAAAAAGCTCTCTTCAATCTGGAAGCGCATGCCATATTCAGCAAAAGTCTGAAGATTAGTGGGTTCATTGCTGAGAATCGCCCAAAACTCACCGTTGCAATTATTGCGACCAAAAATAAGGTGCACAGGACCATAGTATTGGCTCTTATGTAAACGGATACCGTGAAGGCAGAGGGCTTGCCCCCACTGGAAATGAAAGTCCTTCAGACGTTGCCACCTCTTTCCCTGACGCCAGACCCAAGTATTTTGCTTCAAACGGATACGATAACTCCAACGCCATTGCCTCGTCAGGGTCTTCAACAACTCCAGATGGACAAAGCCTCGGTCTGCCAGCAGCACTATCTTTTTTCCCTCGGGTAAACAACGGGATGCCCTTTGTAAAACCCCTTGATAGTCCTTGAACGTCACACTGGCACTGGGATGAGCTAAAACCCGCCAGGCTACCGGTAAGGTACGACCTCGATGAACCACCGCAACTCGCACTAAACAATAGCTCTCCCAGAAGATGGAGGTATCTAAGCTTAGGTATAGGCATTCTTCCTGCCAAGAGGCTAAAGCGGCACTAATCAGGGGTTGATAGAGTTTATGGACGTTAATGCGGGGATTATCCAACCAGCGTCGCACCCGTCTTTGTTTACTTTGGGCGTAGAGTCCTCGACTAGGGAGATGCGGCACCCAGCGGGTCAGATTGATTTCGCCAGCTTGTATCAAGGCCACAATCATCAAGATGCAGGTAGTGAGGTGACCTTGATGAGCCCAGAGGCTGACTTGACTCAGCCAAGCCTTCAGGCCATGGTAGAGGGGGGAGTGATTATGCATAGCGTTCCAGGTTTTGAGTGGTATCTAATCCTAGAACGCGACCTCCCCTCTTTTCTACAATCCCCACCTAGACTGCTTTTCACTTCTTTTGTCAGTTAATCAGGATGCTCACCTAAGTCCTCCTAATCTTTGCTGTGATAGCCTTCTACCTTATACCCCATTAGCTAACCAGTGCCCATTGGGTAAACTGCTCATCTACAACACTCAATTTTTACCACTCCACCATAAAAACTAAATTTCTTCTCTTCTTCATATTTTCTTTAGGAATGACCTCTTAAACCTCACCGCTGACGTGGACAATTACTTCCCGTTGATGGGGCCGTTGCCGATGCTCCCAAAGAAAAACTCCTTGCCAGGTGCCCAAGCCTAAACGACCATTGACAATGGGAATTTGCTCACTAGTTTTAGTTAACGCAGACCGGATATGGGCCGGCATATCGTCCAAACCTTCCGTGCTATGGCGGTAACGACGGCCATCCTCTGGCACCAATTGGGAAAAGAAGATAGCCAGATCCGTCAACACATCGGGGTCAGCATTTTCTTGAATAATTAACGAGGCGGAAGTGTGGCGTACAAATACGGTGCAAAGTCCTGTTTTAACGCCGGAATGTTGAACTACCGCCTGAATTTTGCTGGTGAAATTATGGAGACTTTTGCTCTGGGTGGCAATGGCTAAAATTTCTTGATGTTGGCGGAAAGTAGAGGTGGAAGAAATCATTTTATTGACTGGAAAATATGGAATAAACTCAAGGTTAAACTTAGATAAGTTGCCAATATTTTAAGCAAATTGAGTCAATCATCACAAGCATAAATAATTTAATCTATCCCTCTTTCATCAAAATGGGTGAATTAGAATGGAGATAAAAGGCTGGAAAGCTTGGAGGGAGTATGACGAAGGTAAGAGAAGCGAAAAAGACAGTACAATGTGTAGACACGTATAGTGAACTGTATAAAGATATATTTCCAGAT
The DNA here is from genome assembly GCF_014698605.1 of Synechocystis sp. FACHB-383. Taxonomy (NCBI): domain Bacteria; kingdom Bacillati; phylum Cyanobacteriota; class Cyanophyceae; order Synechococcales; family Merismopediaceae; genus Synechocystis; species Synechocystis sp. FACHB-383. The sequence goes on from NZ_JACJTJ010000067.1 coordinate 24,101, forward strand.
GTGAGAGCTTATGAAGCTTTTAAATACCTAATGGTGGGAATATTAAGTGATATAAAAAGAAAAAGCTTGCCAGCGATAGCATCATCATTAGGATTAGAAAATGAGCAAGGACTATTGCATTTTATAACAGATTCGCCATGGGAGTTAAAAGACTTAGAAAAAAGAAGATTAAATATTCTGTTAGAGATACTAGAAGGGAGAGAAATAGTAGCGATAGTAGATGAAACAGGGGATAGGAAAAAGGGAGAAAAGACAGATTATGTAAAAAGACAATATATAGGAAATCTAGGAAAAATAGAAAATGTAATAGTGTCAGTAAATATCTATGGATACTGTGACGGGGTAACCTTTCCGTTGAAATCAAGAATATATAAGCCGAAAGAAAGATTATAGCTGATTTATTTAATTTTGAGACGTTTTGTCGGAGTTGTATGGTAACATATTGGAAGAATAACACAAGAATCCATAAATAAATCAGTCATGACTTACGATCTTGATT
>NZ_JACJTJ010000068.1:0-5257 GCF_014698605.1 Synechocystis sp. FACHB-383
AGGTGAGTATATTGATAAATGCGCGGTTGAGAGCGAAAGCGACTCGAAAGCGCCCCGAACCTAGACAAAGAAATAGTTTGAGAGACAGAAACCAGACCCTTGTTAATTCAATTAACAAACCAAAGTCTGTTTCTACTTGACAAAGAGTTTAACTCAAGTCGGAAGAAATAGCAACAGAAAAGAGCCGAAACTTATAAATTGGTTATTTTTAACACAATGGAGAGTTTGATCCTGGCTCAGGATGAACGCTGGCGGTATGCCTAACACATGCAAGTCGAACGGAGTTCCTTCGGGAACTTAGTGGCGGACGGGTGAGTAACACGTGAGAACCTGCCTTCAGAATGGGGACAACAGTTGGAAACGACTGCTAATACCCAATGTGCCGAAAGGTGAAAGATTTATCGTCTGAAGATGGGCTCGCGTCTGATTAGCTAGATGGTGGGGTAAGAGCCTACCATGGCAACGATCAGTAGCTGGTCTGAGAGGATGAGCAGCCACACTGGGACTGAGACACGGCCCAGACTCCTACGGGAGGCAGCAGTGGGGAATTTTCCGCAATGGGCGAAAGCCTGACGGAGCAATACCGCGTGAGGGAGGAAGGTCCTTGGATTGTAAACCTCTTTTATCAGGGAAGAAAAAAATGACGGTACCTGATGAATAAGCATCGGCTAACTCCGTGCCAGCAGCCGCGGTAATACGGAGGATGCAAGCGTTATCCGGAATTATTGGGCGTAAAGCGTCCGTAGGTGGTTTTGCAAGTCTGCTGTTAAAGAATGGAGCTTAACTCCATAAGAGCGGTGGAAACTGCAAGACTAGAGTACAGTAGGGGTAGCAGGAATTCCCAGTGTAGCGGTGAAATGCGTAGATATTGGGAAGAACATCGGTGGCGAAAGCGTGCTACTGGGCTGAAACTGACACTGAGGGACGAAAGCTAGGGTAGCGAAAGGGATTAGATACCCCTGTAGTCCTAGCCGTAAACGATGGATACTAGGCGTGGCTTGTATCGACCCGAGCCGTGCCGAAGCTAACGCGTTAAGTATCCCGCCTGGGGAGTACGCACGCAAGTGTGAAACTCAAAGGAATTGACGGGGGCCCGCACAAGCGGTGGAGTATGTGGTTTAATTCGATGCAACGCGAAGAACCTTACCAAGGCTTGACATCCCTGGAATCCTGCGGAAACGTGGGAGTGCCTTAGGGAGCCAGGAGACAGGTGGTGCATGGCTGTCGTCAGCTCGTGTCGTGAGATGTTGGGTTAAGTCCCGCAACGAGCGCAACCCTCGTTTTTAGTTGCCATCATTAAGTTGGGCACTCTAGAGAGACTGCCGGTGACAAACCGGAGGAAGGTGGGGATGACGTCAAGTCATCATGCCCCTTACGCCTTGGGCTACACACGTACTACAATGGTCGGGACAACGGGCAGCGAGCTCGCGAGAGTAAGCGAATCCCATCAAACCCGGCCTCAGTTCAGATTGCAGGCTGCAACTCGCCTGCATGAAGGAGGAATCGCTAGTAATCGCAGGTCAGAATACTGCGGTGAATTCGTTCCCGGGCCTTGTACACACCGCCCGTCACACCATGGGAGCTGGTCACGCCCGAAGTCGTTACTCTAACCTTAGGGAGGAGGGCGCCGAAGGCAGGGCTAGTGACTGGGGTGAAGTCGTAACAAGGTAGCCGTACCGGAAGGTGTGGCTGGATCACCTCCTTTAAGGGAGACCTTTACCCCTTCATACCGAAAGCAAAGTGCAAATAGGTAGAAGTTGGTCAACCAAAAGGTCGAGCAAGGGATTAACCGAGAGGTTAAAGAGTAGAAGTCTTTCAAACTATTGCCTAGGCGAGGTAAGAGGCAAGGGCTATTAGCTCAGTTGGTTAGAGCGCACCCCTGATAAGGGTGAGGTCTCTGGTTCAAGTCCAGAATGGCCCACCTAACCAAAACAAGCCAAAAAGAAGGATAAACCCTTCAGCATCCTGTCTGATGAGAGTCAGAGGGAATGCTGGATGTAAGTCCAGTAAGAACCTTGAAAACTGCATAAAGAAAAGAGAAAGCAGGGAAAATCTGAATCTCCTTAGCTATTCGGAAGCCAACCATGGAGCCTTTGGGTGAGTGGAAAGTGGAAGAGTGGTGAATGTGAGAAGAAAGATAATCCTAGTTAGCAAAAAGAAGATCTTAATAAGGTCAAGCTACAAAGGGCTAACGGTGGATACCTTGGCACACAGAGGCGAAGAAGGACGTGGTTACCGACGAAACGCTTCGGGGAGCTGGAAACAAGCATTGATCCGGAGGTGTCCGAATGGGGCAACCCAAGTGAACTACCCGCTGAATAAAATAGGCGGGAGAGAGCGAACCTAGTGAACTGAAACATCTTAGTAGCTAGAGGAAAAGAAAACAAAAGTGATTCTCTAAGTAGCGGCGAGCGAACGGGGAACAGCCTAAACCAATGTCTTCGGAGATTGGGGTCGTGGGACAGCAACATGGACTGAATAGATTAGACGAAGCAGCTGAAAACTGCACCAGAGGAGGTGAAAGTCCTGTAGTCGAAAATCGAAGCAGCCTAGCTGAATCCCGAGTAGGTCGGAGCTCGTGGAATTCCGATTGAATCCGCCAGGACCACCTGGTAAGGCTAAATACTACTGTGTGACCGATAGCGTAAAGTACCGCGAGGGAAAGGTGAAAAGAACCCCGTTGAGGGGAGTGAAATAGAACATGAAACCGTTAGCCTACAAGCAATGGGAGCTCGATTAAACGAGTGACCGTGTGCCTGTTGAAGAATGAGCCGGCGACTTACAGGTTGTGGCAGGTTAAGGTGTGTTGCACCGAAGCCAAAGTGAAAGCGAGCCTGAATAGGGCGTTAGTCACAATTTGTAGACCCGAACCCGGGTGATCTAACCATGGCCAGGATGAAGCTTAGGTAACACTAAGTGGAGGTCCGAACCGACTAATGTTGAAAAATTAGCGGATGAGCTGTGGTTAGGGGTGAAATGCCAATCGAACCCGGAGCTAGCTGGTTCTCCCCGAAATGTGTTTAGGCGCAGCGGTTGTAAAGTCAACTTGGGGGGTAAAGCACTGTTTCGCTGCGGGCGGCGAGAGCTGTACCAAAGTGAGGCAAACTCAGAATACCCAAGAAGAAACGACCAGTAAGACGGTGGGGGATAAGCTTCATCGTCGAAAGGGAAACAGCCCAGACCACCAGCTAAGGTCCCCAAATCATCACTAAGTGAGAAAGGAGGTGGGAGTGCATTGACAACCAGGAGGTTTGCCTAGAAGCAGCAATCCTTAAAAGAGTGCGTAATAGCTCACTGGTCAAGCGCTCCTGCGCCGAAAATGAACGGGGCTAAGTGATGTACCGAAGCTGTGGACTCAGATATGAGTGGTAGGGGAGCGTTCTGTATAGGGTGAAGCACTAGCGGCAAGCAGGTGTGGACAGTACAGAAGTGAGAATGTCGGCTTGAGTAGCGAAAATATGGGTGAGAATCCCATACCCCGAAATCCTAAGGGTTCCTCCGGAAGGCTCGTCCGCGGAGGGTTAGTCAGGACCTAAGGCGAGGCTGAGAAGCGTAGTCGATGGACAACCGGTCAATATTCCGGTACTGATTATAAATTGTGGCGGGGGACGGAGAAGGCTAGTGCAGCTGGAAGTTGGTTACCAGTCCAAGCATTCGAGGCGATGAGAGACGGCGAAAACGTCTTGAGCGGAGGTGTGATGGGGAGTCTCTACGGAGACGAAGTGCATGATGTCAAGCTTCCTAGAAAAGCCCGAACCACGTTAATTTATAGTCACCTGTACCCGAAACCGACACAGGTAGGAAGGTAGAGAATACTAAGGGGCGCGAGGTAACTCTCTCTAAGGAACTCGGCAAAATTACCCCGTAACTTCGGGAGAAGGGGTGCCTCCAGCAATGGAGGTCGCAGTGAATAGGCCCAGGCGACTGTTTACCAAAAACACAGGTCTCCGCAAAGTCGTAAGACGCAGTATGGGGGCTGACGCCTGCCCAGTGCCGGAAGGTTAAGGAAGTTGGTCAGGGAGAAATCCTGAAGCTAGCGACTGAAGCCCCGGTGAACGGCGGCCGTAACTATAACGGTCCTAAGGTAGCGAAATTCCTTGTCGGGTAAGTTCCGACCCGCACGAAAGGCGTAACGATCTGGGCACTGTCTCGGAGAGAGGCTCGGCGAAATAGGATTGTCTGTGAAGATACGGACTCCCTGCACCTGGACAGAAAGACCCTATGAAGCTTTACTGTAGCTTGGAATTGGGTTCGGGCTTTGCTTGCGCAGGATAGGTGGGAGACTATGAAGTTACTCTTGTGGGAGTAATGGAGTCAACGGTGAGATACCACTCTGGTGAGGCTAGAATTCTAACTTGTTCCCGTTATCCGGGAGAAGGACAATTTCAGGTGGGCAGTTTGACTGGGGCGGTCGCCTCCTAAAAGGTAACGGAGGCGCGCAAAGGTTTCCTCAGGCTGGTTGGAAATCAGCCGAAGAGTGTAAAAGCAGAAGGAAGCTTGACTGTGAGACTGACAAGTCAAACAGGGACGAAAGTCGGCTTTAGTGATCCGACGGCACTGAGTGGAAGGGCCGTCGCTCAACGGATAAAAGTTACTCTAGGGATAACAGGCTGATCTCCGCCAAGAGTTCACATCGACGCGGAGGTTTGGCACCTCGATGTCGGCTCATCGCAACCTGGGGCGGTAGTACGTCCCAAGGGTTGGGCTGTTCGCCCATTAAAGCGGTACGTGAGCTGGGTTCAGAACGTCGTGAGACAGTTCGGTCCATATCCGGTGTAGGCGTAAGAGTATTGAGAGGAGACTTCCTTAGTACGAGAGGACCGGGAAGTACGCACCTCTGGTGTACCTGTTATCGTGCCAACGGTAAACGCAGGGTAGCCAAGTGCGGAGTGGATAACCGCTGAAAGCATCTAAGTGGGAAGCCCACCTCAAGATGAGTACTCTCATGGTGTTAAGCCAGTAAGGTCACGGGAAGACTACCCGTTGATAGGCTCTAGATGGAAGTTCAGTAATGGATGAAGTCGAGGAGTACTAATAGACCGAGGGCTTGACCTTTTTCTTCTTTTTCTTTCTCTTTTCTTGTGCAGTCTTCTGGGTTTCTTCTCAGCTATACCCAACAGTCTTTCTTGGTGTCTTTAGCGTCATGGAACCACTCCGATCCCATCCCGCACTCGGTTGTGAAATGTGATAGCGGCGACGATACTCTGGGGGTTGCCCCACGGCACAATAGTCCGATGCCAAGTTCCTCTTTCTTTGA
>NZ_JACJTJ010000007.1:0-26283 GCF_014698605.1 Synechocystis sp. FACHB-383
TTAAACACCTCGACCTATTTGCCGGATGTGGCGGATTCACCCTGGCCGCAGAACAAACCGGAGGAAAAGTGGCAACAACTCAGTTTGTTGAAATCGACTCCGACTGTCATACCATTTTGTCCCACCACTGGCCCCACATCCCTATCCACGCCGACATCAGGGACTACTACCCAAGCTCAGGGCAATTTGACCTTGTTACCGCTGGTTTCCCCTGCACCGGCACCAGTGGAGCTGGAACCAAAACAGGCCTCCACCATCCCGAATCAGCCCTCTTTCGGGAAGTCCTACGCATCATTGCCTAGTGCCATCCCCAATTTGTCGTCATTGAGCAACCCCTGGGAGTTATCCATCGAGGCCTTAGAGCAATCCTTGGTGGACTCCGAATGTTTGGTTATCAAAGCGAAATTGAGATTATCTCGGCGCAGGAGCTTGGAGCGGGGCACCGCAGGGAAAGATTGTTTGTTGTTTCCTACCCCCACGGCCTGTTTGGGCACCTACCGCCAAGCTGGGTCGAACAAATTGGAGCAATGGTTGAGGAGCAACGGGTTAATTCCCAATGGCTCACAGTTGAGCGCAACGGCCTATGCCCTGATTCAGGGTTATCCTTCTCACTGGTTTCAGGCCTTGACCCCCAGTCCTGTACTGTCTCCACTGGAACCCCCGGCAGAATTAAAGCCCGAAAACTTGCCGGCAGAACCGTTACCTCAGGACAAGCCAGTATTGCCATCAACCGAGTCCTGTATCTCCACTCAATGCTCTAGTTGCAATTCCTTTGATAGCTCAATTCCTGCCAATTCTGCTTGGAAGTTTTGTTTACTCAAGGGTAAGTATCTTGTAGAAAATGACCTCAATGGTTGTGACCAGTTTAAGCCCATAGTTCCCTACCAACCCCCACCAAAAAATCGTAGAACCAAAGGTGATGGCTCTGGCTATATTCAACTCCATTACTGCCATAAAAAGGGTAAGTCCTATGAGCAGTTTTACTACCACTATGAGATTTGGGCAAATGGCATCAGACAGCGTAAGGGGTCGAAGTATATCCCCAAGGCCAAGTTGGCGGCTGTACAAGAGATGGAAACCTGTAAAGTATCTGTAACCTTTATTCTGAAAGAGCTTGGGCTAATTGTCTAGTCTGTCAAGTTACATATCAAGTTACCTGTTAGGGCACTTGTCAAGTCTATCTGTAAAGTGTAAACTGGACGAGTAAATCGCCATCGTGCGCGAAGCGTGCCTATGGCATCATTGCTTTGAATCATAGGGTAACCGGGGCAAGTATTTACGCTGCGTCAGAACTCTTTAAGGTTGGCATTTATTGTTGGCTTCCTCGCAGGAAAGTTACCAATAAAAAGCAAAAGTTATGGTGGCTCGTCAGCATTTTTATAGTTGCCATTAATTGTTTGTTCTGCCTCCGCTTCCTTGGTTTGGCGACAGGACATTTTAAGGCTGGCATTTATTGTTGGCTGTCAGCCTGAATTCTTATCTGTAGGATGCAAAAAGTTCTATCGCCTGCCAGCTATTTTTGTGGTTGCCATTGATTGTTTGTCCTGCCGCAGGAATAGCAAATCCCTCAAAAAACAGTAAAACAAAATGGATATTAAACAACTCTGTGATCGTTACTCTCTGACCAGTCGCCAAGCCTTGTACGATCGCCTGAAAGCTTTGGGGATTACCCTCAGTCGTCAGGGCCGAAGTAGCTATGCCACCCCGGAGCAGATTGATTTACTTGATCAGATTCACGAACATTTAGCAGAAGGGGGAAGCCTTAAAACCTTTACTCCGATCACCAAGACCACCCCCGTTGAAACTGTAAACTCTCAACTGGACAACTCCCTTGATATTGTCAATTCTGAACTGGACAATTCATTGGATATTGTAAAGTCTGGGCTGGACAACTCTCTGGACACACTGGACATAAACCCCCAAACCCTTACTCTGCTTAGCTTGATGCAGTCCTTTAATCGGCGATCGCCACTGGACAAACATCGAGAACTGGAAGAAGCTGCTTCCCATAATTGGATTTTGAGCACCACAGAGATTGAAGAATTACTAGGGGTTAAGCCCAAGGGTGAAACTTTTACTAGGGGTTGCTGGATATTTCGGCGATCAGGCAAAATCGGTAATCAGTCCGCCTGGATTGTCGAGAAAATTTAAACTGGCCATCACCGTTTAAACTATCCAGTTTTAACTGGACATATCACTGGACATTTTAGTTAAAAGACTGGACATCATATCTAAAACCCTTACTCTATCTAAATTTCTTTTGTCCAGTAGCCTTTATTTTCGCTGGACAAGTGACTGATGAAGGATAACCGCTATCCCCCTGATTGGAAGGCGATCGCCCTCAATAAAAAGCAGTCCGTTAATTGGGTCTGTGAACGGTTTGGGGTGCAATGCCTTAAACCTGGGAAGGGGAAGGGGTTATCAACCGGCGATCTCCTACGTCAAAAATTGAACCAGAGGAGATATAAAGGAGGGTGAAATTATCTGCTTTCATTGTAGTGTTTAGCGTCTCAGCTTTATTTGAAATGACTATAGATTAAACTACGTTGACTGAGTTGGACTAAGTTATGGAAAAAACGAAGTTAAATAACTCAGAATAGTTTATTTTTGCTCATTTTTAAGTAGGTAAAAAGTCGAATTGCAAAATCAAGTCGTTATAATCTTGATCGCCGCCACCGACTATATCTTCAAAGCCAAAGAGATTACTGCCTAAGCGAGACATTTGACTAATACCACCGGGGTTAGCCTCATTAAAAGAGAAAAGAGCAGCAGGGCCAAGATTGGGATCATTACTGGGATTTTGGTTAAGCACCTCTTCAATGGTGGCGTTGGGAATAATCACCATGCCATACATATTGTTTCCTAATAGGTTAATAGTTTGTTTTGTTGTGCCAAAGAAACTATCCGGTGGAGTTAAACTTACTCCAGTGAGAGGGTTTTGGGCTCGACTTAAAGCTGCTTGGAGGTATCCCGTATCACCGGGTTTGAGATCAATTTGGCGATCGCCATTAACGTCTAATCCCCCAGTTAAGCTATCCACTTGGTAGAGGGCAATGGTATTGTCATAGGCTCCGGCCCGGCTGATGGAAACTTCGGCGGTAACGGATTGCCCTGATATGCCTGGTGCGAGTAAAGTTTTGGAGCCAATTTCGGCAGTGATGCCAGCAAAATTCAGTTGATGATAACCCCGGCTATCAGTTTCTATTACAGGAGCGATATCAATAGAAAAAGTGGTTTCATTTCCCTGTTGACTGTAGAGAATGTAATAGCGATTTGCCTCTAAATTAGAATTGCTAAAGTCACCAAAAAACTGTGACTCTGTTTCAATTAAGTTGTCGATGTCAGTAAAGCTTTGTTGGGCTAAACTACGGGTTAAAGCTTGAGGAGAGGCATCAGTTTGATTATTGAAAATGATTTGTTTGCGAGCTAAAGCGGCGACTTCATAACCAGGATCATTGGGTAGCAGACCATCGATGGAACCATCGACATTATCCACCGCAACCCAGCCTAGTTCATAATTTTGATCGGGACTACTAATTAACCTTAATTGCACTTGCCCATCGGCATTGGTGGGAGCCCAAAAAATTCGGTTATCATTGCTAATTAAACCTGGAATAACACGGCCCAAATAACCTTTAGTTTCCACTAGCCCGTTGCTTACGCCATCGGCATCGCCCCGATCGCCGTCGATAAGTTTAAGCTCGACTCCATGGGGACTGTTTTCACCATCTAGGTAACTAAATTTAGCCCCAGTCACATTATCAAGCATCAAGGATTCATAATTTTCTGTGATGGGATTGTAGTTAAAAAAGTCGTTAAATTCCGCTAAATCCTCAATATCAAGATTAACTTGGGCTTTACCGTCTTCAACCTTAGTGGAGAAATTAATTACTCCCTTTGTTAAGGCATTGTCTAGTTCCCCTGCCAGATAATTCCAATGGCGAATTTGGGAACCATGGGCATCACCAACAAAGGAAAAAGTTTCCCCCCAGTTCTCCCCCTGGAAACCTTCCTCCAGCAAAGACACTAATAGCCCAAATTGGCGATCGCCTGTGTAAATGTCATCATTGGGAATTTGAACTGTGACTTTTTTACTGGTTTCCCCTGGGTTAAAGATTAGCTGTCCCGCCACCGGCAGATAGCGATTACCCGCTTTACCATCACCATCTTGAGTCAGATAACTAACTAAAACATACTTGTCTAGATCCCCCGTCCGCTCAATAACAAAATCTACCTCTCCTATTGCCTCTGAAATTTTGGGATTGGAAACAAGCAGTTTAGTCGGGGCATTGGGATTTGAAACTGGGACTTTATTTTGAGAATTGATAGTTAAGTCACTTAATAAACCGTTGTTGATTTCTGTATTAGAAGTCGGTAAAATTGGTGCTGGAATATTGGTGCTTACGGCAGTGTAAGTGGGTGCTTTGGCTTGGTTAACCAAAACTGTCGCCGCTGAGAGGTCAGACGTGTATTGATAATATTTATCGCCATATTGATAAGTAGTTCCCGCCGCACTAAAATCGCTACTTAACACGAGACTATCGACACTATCCATTAGCACAACAACTGTGTTGTTACTCGACAAATTAGTAACGGTTAAAGCATTGAGGGTTAACGTATTCGCACCATAATCGAGAATACTAATTACTTCAAAGTTTTTAAGCCTTACCCCTGGTGCCAAGGTGGTAATATCCCAATTCTGTCCGTTATAACCTTGTAATTCCAACACATCTAACCCTGTCCCGCCATCTAGGCGACGGAAGTAGGTATCAGCGACGGAAACAAAGTCATCCCCTGGTCCTGCATAAACTACGTCTAAACCTCCATTAGTATAGATTTGGTCATCACCCTGCCCTGCCACAAAGCTTTCCCCGGTAGGGGTGCCGAGCATAACATCATCGCCTATAGTTCCTGTTTGATTAACTGTCTGATTAAAGTCGCTACCAAAGAGGACAAAACTGAGGTTGTCGTTATTCCCTGGCGCACCAATAATGAGGTCATCAAAACCATCTCCATTCACATCTCCGCCGCCGCCAAGAGAAACTCCAGCAAGGGAATTAGGCAATCCGGTGACCGAAAATCCTTGCTCTGGTGTGAGGTTTTTTAACGTCAAGAATTTGCCATTGTTTGCAGATAAAGCCGCCCCAAAAACCACATAGCCCGTTCCTTGTTGTTGGTTGGTCCCCGGAACCCCAATCCACAAATCATCAAAACCATCTCCATTCACATCCCCCGCTGGGGCAAAGCTAGTCAATTGAGCTGGTAGACTGGTATCGGTATTGATGTCAATGGTGGAGAGCAAAATGTCAGGCTGTGAATTGCTGTTTAAACCACTTAAACTGCCGTAGTAGATCGCAACAAAATTAAGTTTAGGTTTGTTATTCTCTACGAAAGCCGTCAAAATATAGCCGAAATCGTCAATTCCATCCCCATTTACATCCCCGATATCCTGTAAGTCACTAGCGTTAGGGTCTCGGAGTAACCCGCCCACTGTCGGCAACGCGACTGAGATGGGAGATAAACCGGAGGAAGAATAAAGGGAAAAACTATTGCTAGGAATATTAACCGCTAACTCTCGATCGCCATCGCCATTAATATCTATAATATCTATTCCTGTGGCAGAGGTTATCGCTGTGGGAGGAAGATTAGTTGAATCAAAATTCGTTAGTTTCCCAAGCTGATTTCCCAAGGAAATTAAATTTTTTCCATCACTAGCAGAGAACAATATGTCGCTATAGCCATCATTATTATAATCTGCGATGGCAAAGGCATTAGAGATTCCGGCTAATTGTAGAGAGGAGTTAGCATCAGCAACTAGGGTTATTTGTTTCTGATTACCAAAGTCAATATTGCCCAACAATAAATAAAAGTTATTGTTGCTATCTATGATGCCAAAATCTGATAATCCATCGCCGTTATAATCCCCAATATCCACCACATCTTGAATGTCGGCACTCTGAATATTTATAGTTAAGGCATCATTGCCACTGGCGGCGGTCAATAAGTCTTTGGTGCTGTCTCCAAAAATAATTACTCCAGCATTATCTCCGCCCGAATAAACATCGGCAAAACCATCCCCGTTAATATCGCCTAACATACGGACAATACTACCGTTGTTAGAAATAGAAAACGGTGGTAGAGACGTTTCTAAAACCTGATAACCGTTGTTGGCAGTAGAGTTGACTAAGTAGAGTTGATTATTGACAATCACCGGAGATGAAGCATAGTTACTAGTCCCCGAAATTTTGCTAGTTGTCCAAACTGTGCCATTAGTTGAAGTACTTAAGTAAATTAGTTGATCTTCGTCTACACGGCTTTGGGTGCTCGTTAGATAGATGGTGGTACCATCTGTGGTCAGCCCTGGGGTTTGGCTAGTATTAATGCCCGGTACCGAAGCTAAAGACCACGATAAGTTATTAAGATCCGTGCCTGTCGTCGAGGTAATATCAATACCGTTGCCGGGGCCACTTTTTGTTCCTGTTTGATAAGCAAGATACAGTGTGTCATTTAAAACTGTGGCGCTGACAGCGTTGGGACTGGTTTGAGGAGCACTACCATTGTCATAAGTCACCTCAAATAATCCTGACCATGAGTTACTAGACTGGGGATCGTCGGAATAGATATAAAGTATGCGGCTACTCGGATCGTTAGAGATAAATAAGGCCAGTAATTTATCTTGGTATGTGACAAGGGTGGGAGCATTGGAGGAGGTTTGCCCAATGACAGACTGTGAACTCCATTGCCCTCCATCTGTACTGTAAAGAATGTTGAGCTGGGGATCTAAACCTGTATAGGCTAGATACAATACATCGTTATAAACCGCTAAAGAGGGAGAAAAGTTAGTGGCATTTTTGATCGCCACAATTGCGTTACTCCAAGTTTTTCCGCCATCTGAACTACTTGTGATGTAAATATCTTGCCCACTCCCATCTCCTTTGTAAGCCATATACAATTTCCCCTGATAGCTCACCAAGGATGGCATTACATTCGTTGTCTGGTCGAAAATCTCTGGATTGGCAACCTTGAAGGTGCTAAAGCTATTGCCATCGATGACAAAGCCATTATTTGAGGCAATATTGGCTAATTTAATACTGCCATCATCTTCCAAGTAGGGTTGGCCATAAACTGCATAGGCTTGCTGGGCATTGGGGGCCGTTAATAGCAAACTATCAACTTTTCCGTTGCTTCCCGTTTTCCCGGTAATATTTCCCAACCCAGTGGCCGCCGTACCTGCTAGTTGATAGGGGAGGCTCCCATTCAATAAAAAGGTTTTATCCTGACTGGTCGCGCCCAGATCAAAGATTGTTCCAACCTGACTCAGATCCAAGGGGCCAAAGAGGAGATAACTTTGACCAGTGCCATTACTGACTTGGGGAGCGGTAATAAGAAAATCCTGATAACCGTCCCCATTGAGATCTCCAGGCACAGTGACAACGGTTCCCGCCTGACCATTAGCTAGAGAACCGTTAATGATGAGATTGCTGACTGTGCTTAAAGCTTGGGGCGATGTTGAGGAGGAGGACGGTTGATGGCCCTGAATCACATACACTGCCCCTGCATTGGCATTAATCCCTGTTGCTGAAATGACCAGGTCTTGTTGTCCATCCCCATCTAGGTCTGTAAAGTCTCCAGAGGCGATCGCCGCTCCGGCCAGATAGTTAGTGGCAACTCCATTGGGGGCTGGAATATTAGGGCCTGTATAGGTTCCCCAGGGAGTTAATCCTTGACTACTAGTGGAAAAAACATGAACGGCTCCCACCGCAATTTGTGCCGAGTCTGGATAGAGAGATTGACTGCCAGAAGGTAGTCCTCCTTTCCCTTTCCATTGATTGTTAACTTCCACTTGATAGGCGGGCGCACCGATAAAAAGGTCATCGCTCGTACTACTGCCGGTGAAGGTGGTGGGATTCCCAGGTAAATAATGGGAAGCTCCTAAAGAAAATCCCGCCCGTTCACCCACCTGATTTAACGAAGTCCCTTGGTAAACTTCTGTGAATGATGTACTGCCGTTGTAAGCAATATAGACAGCCCCGCCGTTGCCTACTCCAGGGGCACTGAAAGCAATGTCATTGCGGGTATGGCTGCTATCTCCGTCAAAATTACCCATAACAACGGAAAATCCCGCCTGGGCAGAGGAAATTGCTGGGTTAATTACATAGCCCATGGCAGAAGTTAAACTACCAACATCTATGGTGCTCCCAGGGTTACTGGTGAGGTAACTGCCATAAATGACATAAATTACGCCATCCCCACCATTGGCGTTGGCATCTCCAATTACCAAATCGTCTATGCCATCACCGTTAATATCCCCCGTGGCCAAACTCATGGACACACCACCGTTGACAACACCACTATCAGCAATTCCTGTGATTAAAACTCCCCCCGGATTGCCTGATAAATCCGTTGTGGTGAGGGAATTACTTTCTGTCCCGTTCAAAACACTGCCATCGGCCAATAGGATCTGAATGGTGCCGCCACTGACTAGATTGCCAGCGCTGTCGGTATAGCCCCGATTCCCCACTGCCACATAGGCTAAACTGCCATCTGCCTTAAAACCACTGGCAAGCTCAGCGGCGATCGCCGCATTATTGGTATTGATGACAAAGCCGCTATCAATATTGGCTAAGGAGGCATCGTTGGCTTCTGTAACCGTGGCAATGCCCAAAACTTCCGTCCCTAAATCATTAATCCCCTTGGCGGGAACCGTCCCCCCTTGATTACGAATAGAGCTAACCTGGGGCGTAACGCTACCACCATCCTTGAAATAGACTGTCACCGTCGGCGTTGCAGAAAAGGTATTGCCGGTTTCATCAATAAACAAATTGAGGGTCTCTGTTTCCCCCATCACTCGATGGTTTAATCCCGAAAGGGCCGGGTCGAGACTATTGAGCAGAATCGTCCCATCAGCAAACGTAAGCTGACCATTATTGGGGACGGTCTCGCCTAAAATAACCCCGACTTGGAAACCACCGATGGCATTGCCATCACCATTTTGACCAACCCCCCACAAAAGATTTGTTCCGGGCACCGCGATCTTAATCCCCGTTATTTCCTGACCTTGCTGATTAGTCAAATTAATTTGGAAAATGCTATCCGCCTTACCATTGGGAAAAATTTCTTTGCCTTTTGGGGACTCCGTGGCCGCAACGATATCCCAAATCGGGAAATTGGCATCACTCAGGATGGTGGGAACAATAGTGGGAATCGGTTCGATTTGGCCACTTAACTGCCAACTGTTTGTAGTAGGATTCCAAACACTGTAGTAGGCTTCTGGCCCGGCCGGCACTGGGTCAACATATTGAGCATTGAAACGATCGCCAATTTCGTTAGTGCCTAAAGCTCCGTCAAGAAACTGGTTCCCCGTAAAATCAGTGACGTTAGAGGCGGTTAAACCAGTACTACTGGGAACATAGGAAAGGACGGAATTATAAAAAGCGACTTCATCAACATAAACCGATCCCTCCTGGCCCACCACCGCCAGCGTACCGGATTGGGGTAAATTGCTAAAATTAACATTGTCCAAACTTCCCACTAACTCACCATTTAGGTACAGAGAGAGGATGTCTTGGGAACCGTCATAGGTGCCGACCACATAGTACCAAGTGTCGGTATTAAGGGGGGGCGTTGTCGCAATAGTTGAATTGCCAGTATTGTCTAGGCTGAACTTTAACTGCGTATCGTTGACAGTAAAGAGAAAAACATCCGCCATAGACACTAAGTTGGGAATGGCGTTGATGCTGGGTAATTTAAACCAGAATTCTACGGAAAATCCCTGGATGGAAACTGGAATAGCTGCGTCAAGAGTTACCCCACCGCCATTGAACAAAACTGCTGGGTTAGGATCGCCCGTATTGTTTGTGATGTCTTCCAGGGCTCCAATTTGGTTGAGGGTAAAATTACCACTGTAGTTACCGTTGATGGTTGGCCCAGATTGCCCTTCATTAATTGCCGTCGTGCCACTTAATTCCCCTAGGCGTAGATAAACAATGGGGTCTTGCTCCACCACAAGCTCGCTATAGGAGGCTGGTTGGCTTTCTGTCCAAAAAATGGCAGGTTGACCATTAATAGTGCTGATATTCAGTTCCGTAAACGCATTGGGGGAAATTTCCGAGAGGAGCGTCTGGGGAGTGGTCCAACTAGTACCATTAAAACTTGACCAGTAAATGGTGGTTGAAGTGTCCCCATTACTCTCCTGTTGGGTATTTAACCAAGCGGCGAGCAACTCCCCATTGGGCCCTGCTCCCAACGTCACTTTTTGATCCTGGCCAGTTTGTACTGCAGCGATCGGTTGGGCCAAACTCCATTGATTATCTGGGCCTAAGATTGAATAGTAAATATCAGATTGACTAATTGCCGCATTGATTTTTTCAGCCTGTTCACTGCTATAGTTTTGCCCTGGTATTTGTTGAATAGTTAAATCATCGTTGTCAACCTGAACCCAAGCCAGAACATTAATTTGATTAGTCTGGTTAGTGGTTGAATCAGTGTAGGTGTAGAGGGTAGAAGCTACGTTAAAATTTAAGCCACTGGTGCCGGGAATCGTTGTAATTTCAGAAATTCCGCTGTCTCCAAAGGGGGAAAAAGCTGTTTTGATCACCGTACCGGAATTGGTGGGAGTGGTAAGAATGTTACTAGTGGAAAAAGATGCGACAACTTGATTGTTAATTCCCTTTAGTGGGTTGTCAAGATCTGATGTATAAGCTACTGAAACAAGATTTCCTTGACCAATTTGAAGGGAATTATCTAAGGTCAGGACAACCGATGTTTCATTGATAATTGCCTGGACAACGCCAACAGCTTTGCCATTGACTAATACGTTGAAGTCGTTACTGGGGAGTTGATCATTTTCCGAAGTAAACGATAGTTCTTGATCGAAGGCAATAACAATAGTTTGATTAGAGCCGTAGCCATTATAAATATTGCCATTAACGTCTAAATCTAGTATGGTTGGTGCGCTGACATCATTAATTAGATCAACTGATAAATCGGCAAATTTCTCTAACCAAAATGTTGTCCCAGTTGGATCAATATAAACTAAATTGCTACTGTTACTTCCGTCCGATGTCACCAAGTTATAGCTAACAGAAATGGTTGTTGCGTTACCTAAAATCGGTTGGGCCAAGGTTAAAACCAGTGTGTTCCCTTCCACATTTGGAAGCTCGTTCTGATTTAACGATTGAGTAATACCGTCAATGATAACCACAAACTGATCTGCCTCAGGATTCAGATAGTTCCCCTGATTGTTCGCTAAGTTTTCCCCAAAGGTCAGATAAATATTACTTCCTTGGGCTAAGGCAGAAATGGGTAATAA
Source organism: Synechocystis sp. FACHB-383 (assembly GCF_014698605.1). Lineage (NCBI taxonomy): Bacteria > Bacillati > Cyanobacteriota > Cyanophyceae > Synechococcales > Merismopediaceae > Synechocystis > Synechocystis sp. FACHB-383. The sequence continues at coordinate 11,312 of NZ_JACJTJ010000007.1, forward strand.
ATTAGGGGCATCGCTACCCCAACTGAGCAGAATATCTCCTTCACTGGTAAGGGCTAAAGCCGGAGGACTATCTTGGCTAAAGTCATTATCTACCTTGCTGATAACCTGATTAATACTTCCTGCACTGATAAAAGTATTGTTTATGTCCCCTGCTGTTGTCGAGGGACTGGAACTATCAATCGTAAAAGAAGCAATATCCTGATTGCTAGGAGTTTGTAAATTATTGCTTTCTCCTTGGATTTCAGTATATTTAACAGTATAATTTTCTTCCTGCGGAATTGTCTGAGCTAAGGTTAAAATAACACTATTTTTATTAACGTAAACAGGTTGTTGACCGTTTTGATTAGGAGCAATTAGATTGATGGTAGTTCCGTCACTGGTAGTTACAACAAATTGACTGGCATCTGGAATAACATTGGTATCTAAAGGTGTATTAAAAGCGATGGTTATTTGTTGATTGGTATTGGTATAATTATTACCATTGCCACTGGTTGGGTCATAGGTATAAACCAGGGTTTGGGCAGAGTTATTAATAACTGTACTTTTGGTAAAGTCATTGAGCTGATTACCGCTGTAGCTCACAGTAATATTATCTGTTAGGGGTTGATCGTTCAGAGTAGCGTAGGGAATTGAACGTTCTAAACGCAGAATAACTGCATTTTCTTGGACAATGACGTCAAAAACTGGAACAGTCGAAACACTCTTATTGGCATTGGTCACCTGAACGGTAAAATCTTCAGGATTTAGACTTAAATTTGGGCTTAAGGGCGTGGCAAAGGGGATAGTTAGTAAGGATCCCTGAACGGTGGGTTCTGTTTCGGATGCTGATAGCGTTAATAAAGGATTGATGGTCAGACTTTGAGAAGAAGATTCTGGCCAAGTCCAGGTGGGAAAACCGCTAATTTTAGCATTGAGAAATCCTAGGGCCTGAACTTCCAGGCTATAGGGAAGTCCGAGGGTAAAGGTGTCTTTGGGAAAATCAGATGATCCTTTGATGAGAAAGGTTCCGTCTAGAAATATCCCCACCGAACCAGTTAATTTGAAAATAAAGGGAATATCAACGATTAATTCGACACCACCTTCTATGGGGATGCCAATGAGTAATGATTCCAAGGATAGTGGGCCGTTGTCATCAATTGACTCAAAAGCAGAAATTAAATTGGAGAGAATGGCCTCAAGTGCAACAACTTGAGAAAATCCTGGAATAGCAGTTCCAAATGAATCGGCAATTAATAATCCTTTTTCATTTGAATTAGAATCAATAAAGGGAAATAAAATATTTCGATAGGTATCAGGATCTTTGGGTTTTAACTGCCACTGAAGAGCAATTCCAGCGTCAATAAAGGCATTGAGATTAAAAAGATTTATTTTATTTTCACCAAAATTGGCACCCACAATTGGGAAGGTAAAACCAAAGGATAGGGCAAATCCCCCCGTTTCAAGCTCAAGAGGATACTGCCCACTCGAACCTTGCGTATTGCCAAAACTATACAGAGAAGATAAAACAATCGAAAAATCAAATTCATTGTTTTGCGCCTCTGTCGTCTTCTTTTGTTGCAATGAGGTTTTCTTTTTGGTAGCTTTAGCAAAACTAACAGCCGCAACTGCATTGAGCAAGAGCTTACCATCGGTGGAGACACCACCTCCAAATAGAGACCAGGTAGGGTTATCACCGCTTGATCCTTGTAAGGCAATATTGACTGATACCCCACCAAATCCATTTTCAACCGCCTTTTTCACCTTGGCATTTTCACTCTTGGCAATAATAAATTTCAATAGGCTGTCGCTAAAGCCACTTGATGCGTTCCAATTTAAGCCTTGCCCATTAAAGGCTTTTTTTGCTAAGAATTCTGCTTCAGAATCACTCAAGACAGAGTAGGAAGCGGCAACGGCAGAATTTTGGCCCGAATAACCAGATCCATTCCCAGCTAACTTTCCCTTCCCCGATGAAGCAGGAGAACTTGGTGTCGTTGTGAATTGACTACTATTAACCCTAAAGGATTGGTAGTATAAGTCCGTATCTTCCCGAATACCTTGGTTTTGGGCATTTTCGGTATCAACTTTTTGCCCCACCACAAACACGGTGTCGTCATCTTTGGCGATCGCCCTGGGTTCTAAATCCCCTACTTGGTCGGCGGTCAGGGCCTGGGGCTTATCTAACCATTGTGTTTTGCCAGCGGCATTGTACTGAGCGGCGGTGTAGAAAATATTGCTTTCATTCTCGCTACCCTGTTGGTAAACCACCGCTAGCCCCGGTAACTCAGTGGCGGAAACAGAGTCATCAATAAGCTTATCGTTAGCAATGAGATTTAAACTGACAATTTTTTGCGAGCCGACATTGGCGATCGCCGTTTGATTAATCCAGGTTGCAGAATTATCATCATAGGTTCCATGAAAGAGGGTAGCCTCTTCTACCCAAACAATGTGGGTAACCCCAGCAGAATCTGTGGTGACAGAAGAAAGGCGGTTTGAAAAGTTAATAGCCATAGGAGCAAAAATAGGGAAAGGGAAGGTGGAGCTTGCCTTTCTTTAGTAAGCCTGTAACGTGAATAACGTTAAATCTACAAAATCTGGACTCAATCCCCAAAAAGATCCAGGTGATGGAATCCGTTGCCCCTCTACAAGCAGTATCTCTCTCAAATTTACAGCGGCTTCGTGCGGCGCGGTGTTGCACAGTGCAACCCAAAAACCTTGATAGACAAGATATTTGGTGGTCCGTCCTTCTGAAAAAACTGCTTTACGTAAATTTACTGACTAAAATTTTAACAACTTTGTCGTTTCCCTGTGAATATTTTAGCTGGCACTGGTTTTCACAAGAACGATTAACCACTGAAATTCTTGACAGCTAAGGGATCGAGTAACCATTAAATTTTCAGATTTCGTCGAGGATTGCCATAGGGCACCCCTATTTTTAGTGGCAGAATGCCATCAGAGCATCCACTTTGGCAAGAACCCTCGTTTCGAGCATCGAAAATAGACTTTACAGTCCTGCTGTCAACATTTATACTTTAAGCATTACTTAAAATATTGCTTGAATGATTACGGCACTTATCAATCAAAAAGGAGGGGTAGGAAAGTCTTCCACAGCAGTCCATTTTGCCTATTGGCTTCAACGGAAAAAACAGACCGTTTTGCTGATTGATAGTGATGCTCAGGCAAGCTCTTCAATGTGGGTTAAGTCTCTGGGTATTACGGCGATCGCCGAAACAGATCCCAACGAATTAGCTGAAAAAATACCTGAATGGATCGAGGGATTTGATCAGGTTGTCATTGACGGTGCGGGTGGCATTACCGAAACAACGCGGGTAATTTTATATTTCTCTAATGTTGCTCTCATTCCCTGCCAACCCACAGCCCTAGATCTTGTCTCCTCAGGATCGGCGGTGAAACTCGTGAAACAAGCTCAAAGGTTTAGATCAGATCTGATTGGCGCGACATTCATTAACCGAGCTGTACCGCGCACAAAATTAATGGTGGAAGCTGAAACAGCATTAAGCAAGATTGAAAGCATTGCTCACTTAAAAACGGTCATTTACCAACGGCAGTGTATTGCAGATGCTTTTGGTCAAGAGCAAACGGTTTTTCAGATGGGAGTTAGTGGCGAAAAGTCCGCTACAGAATACAGCAATTTATTTGAGGAGGTCATGGCACTATGGGCAAACAACGGAAACCTTTAGATCAAATCCTTGGGGCATTTGAGGAAGATGTGGTAACACCATCCTTACCAATCAGTAGGGATGAAAATATCCCTACCAATCAAAACTCTCTTGCCGCTCAACTTGCTCAACCCAGCCGCAAAAAATCAACGATCCGTTTTACCCTGGACTTGGAAAAATCCCTTGATAAGCGTCTTACACAATCAGCAGCGAAACTTAATCGCAGTAAAGCGGATCTAGTCAGAATTGCTGTAAATAGGTTACTTGAGGAGCTAGAGGCGTAACGCTTTAAGTAAAGTATTGCTTAAATCATTACTGTCCTTAATACTTTATAAGGTTTCCAGGGTAAATCGCCATTTAGCTTAATCAGACCAACCAGGGAAGATGGCATCGGGTTGTGCAGATTTTAAGGATATGCTGATCGCCTACCGTTTCTGGGCTAGTTCTGTCCTGATAAAAGGAGGCGTTCACCTATAAAATCTAAGCCTGATCATATAAAATCTCTTCTTGATGGCGATCACTGGAGTTAAGTATTTTCGTGGGCGAAAGGAAAAATGCGGCACTGATCTTTAAAAGAAGGGTAAGCATCTGAAAGCCCTGTTAGAACTGCCTTTTTAAGGCTGAGCAAATATATTCTCTAATCCTCGGCCAGTAAAAGTTTTGGGGCTATATCGATCATTAAAATACCAGTCCTGAAAAATGTATTTGTGAAAATTAATTGCGGATCTATCTGGAATAGACAGATAGAGCTAAATTGAAAAGAATAATCCCTATCTCAAGATACCCGAATTAAACTATTAAGTATAAAAGAACTTTTATGGTAGATAATGATTTTTCCCGACAACCATGGGCGTCGGGACCGGCAGAAATTCTTCAGCATGGCTTAAGTCTTCTAAGCAATAAAGACTCTGATAAAAATCGCCGACTTGCAATTATAAGTATTGACAATGCCGTCGAATTGATGATCAAGACCTATCTTAATCTTCCATCTAGAATTACTGGATTAAAGATCTCACGAAAAGATTACAGTGAATTTTCTGAGAGCTTTCCTCGCTTGCTTGATGCTCTTGAAACTAATGCCGATGATAAACTGGAGGGGATTGATCTTGGTGAAGTTGAATGGTACCACCGGCTTAGGAATGAGCTTTATCATCAAGGTAATGGACTAACTGTAGAACGAAAAAAAGTAGAGATCTATGCTGAGTTGGCTAAGATTCTATTTAACAACCTTTATGGAATAGAATTAATCACAGATAATCGCCATGCTGTAGATCGACTATCACTATTCATGAATACTTGGGTTGAAGTTGAACGTAGGTTGCACTCAACTTTAGCCCAAGGCAGCGCACCTTTTTCTCGCGCTTTAATGGACGGCGTGAAGCAATTAATGGCGACAGATGTGCTCAATAACTCTGATTATGCGGATTTCCAACAGTTGTATCAAATCCGAAATCGCCTGGTGCATGGCCAGTTAGATATTGAAAAAACAATAACTCCCGATATCATCAAGAGACTCCAGGCGTTTCTGCAAAAGTTGCCTACTAGAACATCTGATTCTTAAGGCCTTGTAGAGACAAGATACGCAAGAAATGTATCACCACGTAAACCTTTATAGAACCAATTTGGGGTCTTTTTGAAACGATTACAATGAAGGACTTTTAGTAAAAGCGATAGTTTGGTAAAACCCTCTTCTGTTAGGGTTTACAAGATAAATACCAGATAGGGTCCATAACATAGTCACACATTTATACCTTTGTGAACTAGTGTCAGTATTAATCCCTACATTTCGCACGTAGTACACCTTCGTCTGAAATCGAGTACGATGGCAAGCCTATTTCGGGGTTTGCCTCTTGACTCCAAGTCAATCAATACTAAAAAACTAAGCTATCTGTAGTGTTTTCCCGAAAGTTTAGTAACTATTGGTAGAGCCTGCGGAACGTAGGATTTAACTGCCGTATGGAAGGATATAAAGTTGGACGATTCAGCCAATCACTTGTGATACTCCATGAAGGATGTTGAGACTTATTTAATGAAAGTAAAATTAGCTCACCACAGCCACTTGGGCAACGGAAACAAGCCCACTTTTTGTAATTTCTGTCACCAACAATCACTACTTCCGCCGGCATAACCTCTTCTGGGGCAGGATGAAAACTCACCATTCGACTGGTTAACTCAGACCTTTGCAGAAAGCCTGTTTTAACCAAAAACCATCGCATTATTGAACGCCATGAACCCAACTTAAACCACATCCAAAAACGGTTCCACATCCCCTTTTCCCCATAACTTATTAGTACTACATAATGGGCAGCTCACATTTGCACTAGCCCCCAATTGTCGATCTTCCCGAAGATGATATTTTTTCACGCGGTTGGCGATCGCCTCATTAGCACTTATAAAGAACCCAAGTTATAATGTTAATGACCTATTTACGGTGAAATTATGGCGAAAAATACGAATGATGGATATCGCAAAGGTGCAGTTAAAGGCAGAACACAGTACCAGCGACTAGATGGTTTATGGCAGAAACGAGATGAGCGTACAGGTCGTCTTATGAACGTGAAAGATGACGGCAAACCTTTTAAGGGAATTGTCAAAGAACCCGATGGTCGTGACACACCTAACTCCTAAAACCGAAGTTTTATATTTTAGCTAATGACTCTAAAAATATCTGTATATTTAGTAAATGGTGGAATGCAAGAATGGAAAGAGTCCGATAGCTTCCATCAAAAACTTCTCCTACTTCAAAAAAGAGGTCTTAGCGGAAAACAGTTAATTCATGAGTTATTAACCGATGATTGGGGAGTTCCCCCTTCTACTATAAAAATTCAGGGCAAACTTTCTAGTGGTTTATCTGTAGATGAATCTCTTTTCTACGACTAAGCGATCACGCTCAACCTTCCTAAACCCGATTTTCCTGCCGAGCCAAAGCCTCCCCAATCAGATCTAGATTCTCTACTTTCATTGCAGGCTCCATACACCCTCTTCACTATTAATACATCCTAATTATATCAATCCCCGCTTTTAATAGCGGAATGTAAGGTGAAAAATAATGGGACGTTATCGATCGCCAAAGTCAAAACAGATAACCACAGGGGTTTTCGTAGTAGTAGCCATGATTTTGTTTCAGGGCAAGGATTCACTCTACTATCACAATGGCAATGGTGGCGATAACTGGAAAATTGGCTCACCCCAGACCCATATATTCAATGCCCATCAGACTCGTTCTTTGCCCGACCTTCAAGCCCAAGCTCTCACCCTAGTCAACCGCGATCGCCAACTAAATAATCTCCCGCCCCTGGTGGCAGACCCCTTGATTACCAAAACAGCTCAGGGTCACGCGGAGGATATGGCCAAGCGAGATTTTTATGGCCACGATACCCCTGAAGGAAAGTCCCCGACCGACCGCTATCAAGCCTTAGGGGGAAAAGGTGGAGTTGGTGAAAATATTGTAGTCTTACCCGGCTCTCCCCATTTCTCCCTCAACTATGGTCTGGTAGAAAGGTTTCAGAAAAGTTGGATGTATTCCGAAGGACATCGCAAAAACTTATTGACCCCCAACTACACTAAGTTTGGTTATGGCATTGTCACCAATCCTAGAACGGCTAAAGTCTATGCTGTTCAAAATTTTCAATGATGGGACTAGGACAGAAAGTGCAACACCATTAAACGAATGATAGTTATCATCATTAAGCCCTAGTAATTGAAACGATCGCCATAGAGATCCACTGAACGGTGCGCCAATCATCAGAAAAAATCCTTGGCAGAAGTTACTACTTAACATCTAACACCGAATCCGGTGCTATAGTAGTGTCATGGCAAATCAAGTATTCCCTCGCCTAGTTATTGACACCAATGTAGTTTTAGAAGGGTTAACAAAACAAGGGGGTGCTTCAGGACTAATTATCGAAGCTTGGTTAGCCAAACTTTTTGTAGTTAATGTCTCCACGGCGATCGCCTATGAATATCAAGATGTCCTCGCCCGTAAACTTTCGGCCCATCGTTGGCAAACACTAAAGCCAGTGTTAGGAAAACTACTAAGTCATGCTGAATTTAGAACAATCTATTTTACTTGGCGGCCCACTTCCCCAGATCCTGGTGATGATTTGATAATTGACTGTGCTATGAATGCCAATGCGGCGATCGTTACCTCAAACATTAAAGATTTTCGGAGTGCCCAACAGGTTTTGGGATTACAAATTTTTACCCCTGTAGAATTGATTTTAAAACTGACCAATAATAATTAAATATGAGTCGTTTAACCTTAAGATTACCAGAAAGCTTACATCAACAATTAAGCCATCAAGCCTCACAAGAGGGAGTATCCTTAAATCAATATATTGTCTATGCCTTGACAAAACAAGTTAACCAACACTATTTTGTTAAGCCTGTTTTACCTGAAGATATGGAAAAACAACAGGCTTCATTTCTTAGTCTTCTCAATAATTTAGGTATAGCCACATCAGAAGATATTCAATTAGCCTTAGAAGAACGGGAAATAGTAGCTCCTGAAGACGAATTGACTCAAGATATTATGGCCCAATTCCAGGAAAAAATTAAGGCAAATTCTTAACTGACCATGCTTAATCTGATGGGCATAACAAACGATGGCATAGATGGGAGCCAAAAATTAAAACGAGATTGTTGACAAGGCTTGTTCCTTCTCTTGCTCAGAAACCTCCAGATAATGGGACAGCACATTCAAATTTTTATGACCACTAATCTTTTGAATAACCCGGAGATTAATGCCCTTCCGACACATCATCGTTAATGCAGTGCGACGGAAAGAATGGGTCGATACTCCCCTCACTCCAATCCTATCCGTTGCCGCTTTCAAAATTTTGTGGGCCATGGAAGGATGAAGGTGTGACCCCACCCGCTTGCCCCGAAAAACATAGGCAGATGGAAACCTAAAGCATTGTTGTTGCCGGTATTGATCAAACAAAACTTGCAACGCTGGGGTAATGGCCACAGTGCGACTGGATTTAGTCTTGGTTTTTTCAATGCGGAAAGTCATAGCATCAACGGTGACATCAGCCCAAGCCAGGGAGCAGGCTTCCCCAATGCGACAACCAGTGTAAAGACAAATGCCAAACAACAGGCGATCGCGGGAAGTGAGTAATCCCATAGTGAACAGGTCATGTAATTCCTGCTCAGTTAATACCTTTGCTTGCCCCTGACGGTTAATTTTCATTCAATAAAATGTAGAAAATATTGAATAGCTTCCACAAGCCTAATTCTATCGTAGAATTTTTCACACTCTCCATCGCTCAACATAGATTATTGCTAATTATTCTCAGTTGATAAATTCCGAAAACTGCCACTATGCCCTAAATCGTCTAATTTGGGTCTTTGCTGAAGAAAATGATGTAGTTAACCTAAAAAGTTAAATATAAGGATTACAGGCGATTCTCAAGGGTGTAATTTGTACTGCTTGAGGGTAACTCGATAAATCATATTGGTTATTGGCGATCGCCTTTCCTGGTTCCAAAGATTCATAATTTCAGGTTGCTAGAGCTATTTGCTTTGAATCCTTCATGGAATGTGACATTACCCTGGGGATAATGACTGTCAAACGAAAGAGCAAAAAATACCTCATCGGGAACCCCTTCGAGAGTAAGCCCCGCCACATTCTCAAATCCAAATTTTTTGTAGTATTCTGGGTGTCCGACAAGACAACAACCCTTGGCTCCTAAGCCCTTCAACTGTGATAGTCCTTCCTGGATAAGAGCTTTACCAATCCCCCTACGCTGATGTGTTGGCAACACGGAGACTGGGCCGAGTCCATACCAGGTTTTTGTGCCGTCCGAGATGGTCACAGGGGAAAATGCAATATGTCCCACAACACGACTACTCACTTCTGCAACCAATGACAGAGTTAAAGCACCTGCGGAACGGAGAGCTTCGATGATGAACTGCTCTGTGTGGTCACTAATTTCTAGGGGAGCGAAGGCTGCAATAGTTACTTCGGTGATGAGAACGGCATCGTCCTTTGTCTCATCCCTTATCAAAATTTCTTGTCCTGTCATAGGAATCCCATTTATTTAAGGACAACTAGGGAACTAGGTTTCCCGGTTGCTAACGAGTCGGTCTAATTGTTCGTGGATGGGGGGAGTTAAAGATTCTCCCTTTCTGCTTTCAGGGTAGCGGATCAGAGTCTGAAAAAGAACTATCAGTCCACTGCTGGAATTTGCTGAAGGGCATGGAAATGTCTTCAAAGTATAGATGAGTAAGGCAAAGAATTTCCCTTGCAGGAGATCAACCATAGCACCAGAAACATCAAAAAGTTAACCTCCATATTGGTCAGGAGAGGCGAGAGATCGCCAGATTGGAAACCCCTAGTAAAAGTTATTGGGGTCTATTCCCTTGACTAAAACTCCCTACTGACATTGGTAAATATCGTTACATTTTAAAACTTATTTCAACAGCATCCCCAACAATCAATTCAGCAATTAAACAGAGTTACCAGAGCGTTAGTGGACAAATCAAGAAAGCTTTAAAGAAAGTTAAATTTTCTAATCTTTGTGGTCATTTTTCTTTAGCTATTGGACAATATAAACTATTAATTTTAAGGAGTTCACTATGGAATTTAACCCCAGTGAGTGGCCCACCCACAAACAAGGTGAAGTTGTCCGACAACTAATACTGGATGCGTTGGACAGTCCAAAGACAAAGGAAGAATTGTCCAGTTTGTGTAATAAGAGCGTTAGACAAATCACTAGACATTTACAGCGTTTGTCCAGCGAAAACAAGATTTTGTCCAATGGCAAAGGGCAATTTGTCCGGCGGATCGCCGCTGGATTTTTACTGCTTTACGTTGGACAAATTTAAGTCCAGCGTTGGACAGCGTTGGACTTGACAGAAAAAAATTGTCATATAGAATCCCCTAAACGACAAGTTCCACAAATTTTTTTTTGGGAGATTAAAAAAATGTCCATCGCTGGAAAGTCCAAAGGTGACGTTGTACAACAACTGGAAAAGTCTTACGGAGTGGCCCGTTCAACGGTGTTTAATCGGCTGAAATATCTTGGCTATTCGTTGGACAAAGTTAATGATTTGTTCAGTTTGTCCAATGAACAAATGGCTGAACTTGATAACCTCCACCGCTGGATAAGTGAGGGGGGCAGAATGGCCGACTATCCCAAACCAGGTCAATTGGCCATGGTCAGGGATGAAGGGGAACTAGAACAGTATGGGGAAGCAATTAATTTTGATGCCCTAGAAGGGGACGAGGAACTGGGTCACGCTGAGTTAATCCGGGCCGCCCAAAATCAAGCGGCGGGGATCTTAATTGCCCAGAATTTATTAACCGCTGAAATTCTCAAAAATCCCCAACATTTACCGGCAGACCTCCAAGCCCAGGTGGAGCAGTCCAAGGTGGCGATCGCCCCAAAGCCCCAGAACCCTCTAGTGGTGGCTTCCCAATGGATTACGAAAGCGAAGAGTTACCAGAAGAGTCAGGGCCAATTAGCGGCCTAGAGGATCTGGAATCTGTCCAGCCCCAGGGGAACAACTGTTACCGCCAACCGGAAATGGATGGTCTGCTCCATTCCCTTTATTCCGCTCGGTCGGTGCTAGTCACCTCTGGGGAAGGCATGGGCAAAACCTATTTGGTGCGGCGGGTGTGGGAACGGCTCTTAACGGATGGGGTGACCTGTGCCTACTTTGAACCGGCCACTCCCAAGACCTTATTAACGGAGATCGCCGATATGGCCGGGGTCGATATCAAAAATCTGGAAGGACGGAGCAAAACGGTGGAAGTGCTCAAACAAGAGTTGATCCAATGGTTCAGCGTTAACCGGGCGGTGTTGATCTTTGACGATGCCCATTATCTGGAAGTGAAGTTCCGGCTGTGGCTCAAAAAGCTCAAGGATGTGGGGGTTCCCATTCTGTTGGCGGCCACCAATCCCCCCCGCACTGACTTGTTCATCTATGTCCCCAGGATTGAACTCAAACCCCTAGCGGAATACCAGATCCGGGACTTGATGGAGAAGGAGGCGATCGCCCTGGGGTCAGATTTAAAGCCCCATCAAATTGCTAAACTCCAAAGCCGGGCCGGGGGCAACCCCATGTTGGCCAAGCGGGCCATCGAGGAGGGTTTTTTGGGCATCCAAAACGAAGCTGGGGATCATGGCAGATACTTTGACATCACCCCGCTACTGCTCCTGGTGGGCATTGTCTTTATCTGCTATCGGTTCATTGGCCTGGGCACTGGTAATCAATCCCTCTATATCTTGGCGGGCATTGGTGGGGCCATTTTCCTGGGAGTGGCAAGACTTTCCTACTACCTACCGAAGGAATCGAGGAGGATTAGCAACTAATGTTGACCATTACACACCTATTGGTGGGGGCGGCCAGTGTGGGCATGGCAGTCCAGACCACGAACCCCGTTCCCATTCTGATTGGGGCGATCGCCAGCTTGTTACCGGACATCGACATCAGTACTTCACCGGCAGGGAGAGTCTTACCCTTTATTTCCCGACCCCTGGAGCAAAGATTCAGTCATCGCAGTGCCACCCATTCCCTTTTGGCATCCCTAACCTTAGCGGTGGTGTCCTACGGCCTTTGGTCTACCATTCCCGCCATTCCCCTAGTAATTATCCATGCCCTCAACATCGGTTACTTCGCCGGTTGGTTTTTGGACTGCTTCACCAAAAGCGGGGTGGAGATGTTTTATCCGTTGGGGGTGCGCTGTGTTTGTCCTGGGAACCGGAACTTAAGGATCTCCACCGGCAGTGCTGCTGAATATTGGTTAATGGTCTTCGTGGTGGCGATCGCCGTTTGGACTTTCCAACTCAATAACACGGGTGGTTTGGTGAAGAACTTCAATGCCCTAATTGCGGCCCCCAGTGGAGTAACGGAACTCTACAACCGCAAAGGAGGCAACCAGATAGTTTATGCCGAGTATGAGGGGGTTTGGGCGGGGAACCGTGCGCCGGTGACAGAGGAGGCCCCGATAATTGCCACCAATGGCGAGGGCTTTCTGGTACTTCAGGATGACCAGGTGGTGAAAGTGGGTGCCGAAGCGGACAGCACGATCATTGTTAATCGCATTTGGGGCCGGGAAGGGGAGGCCGCAGTGATTACCACTGACACCATTTACCTCGACGATGAACCCCCTGACCTATTGGAGGACTACATCCAACCGATGACTTTCCTTAGTGGCCAACTCACTATTGATGACCCCACCGCCCTACGCCTGGAACAGTCCGCCTTTGCCTTTGCCCCCATCCGCCAAGCTGGAGGATTTCTCACCCTCGACCATGCCCCCATTGAAACGGCGATCCACCTCCTCCAAGACCAATACGTTAGGGGGTCGGTCACTATCAAAACCATTGAAAAACGTTAATTGGCTAATATCCCCCTAAATCTCCTCACTAAAGCTCCGGCTAAAGATTTATCCCCCTAAATCCCCCTTGGGAAGGGGGACTTCCCTAATTGTTCCCCCCCTTATCAAGGGGGGCCAGGGGGGATTCTGAACTACCGCTTATACCTATTTCCTGAAACTTGATAACTGTCATGACTTTTTCCCCCAGCAAACGTCCCCCCATTAATCGACTGCACCATCCCCAAACCCCTAGTAATATTTTCCCCACCAAGCAGGAAGGGGTGTTAATCGGTGACCAGATTTATTGGAACCCCGCCACAGTGGCCAATCCCCACGGGTGCATCATCGGCGGTTCCGGGGCCGGCAAAACCCAAACCCTGAAGGCGATCGCCTGGGAAGTAAGCAAGTTAGCCCAAGTTGTGATTATTGACTTCCACGGAGATCAGGAATTACCGGGGGAGACTTGCTACAACGTCAACATGACCAGTAATGCTGGCATTAACCCCCTGCGGTTGAACCTTGACCAGGAAGGGGGTGGCCCTAATCTCCGGGCCATTGAGCTGGCCATGCTGTTCAAAAAGACCCTAACTTTGGGGGCCAATCAGGAAGCGAAACTGCTGGACTGCTTCAAGCATTGTTACTTCCGCCGGGGTATCTCCCAGGAATCCTACCAAAGTTGGTTGAGAGTGCCGCCAAACTTTAGTGACCTGGAAGCTTTGCTGGAGGAAATGGCCGGGGAAGACAAGGAGGCGGAAAAACTGAGGCTGAAGTTATCCACCATTTTTGAGTACGGCATTTTCAACAAAACCCAGCCTATTAACCAAACCCTCACCCGTTGGAACCTGTCCAAACTTCCCCCCCAATTACAGGCGATCGCCGGGGATGCGTTGGCTTCCCAGTTGATGAGTCACCACCGTTTACTAGGGGAATCGACTCTCAGAACTGTTTTGTTCATTGATGAAGCGAAAGAGTTAGGGCATTCAAAGGCGTTGGATCGGATTGCGGCGGATGGCAGAAAGTATGGGCTGGGCCTGTGGGTGGCTTCCCAGTCTTCCCGTCATATTTCCAAGGATGTGCTGACCAATACGTTCACTAAGTTGGTTCTCCCCGTTGATTCCTCTGAGTTACCCGTCACTGCCCGTACCTTCAGGTTTTCCGAGGAGGCGATCGCCAACCTGAATCCCCTGGAATCCTTAGTACGCTTTGGTAAAAATGCCAATAAAGTTAACATTGTCCCTTTTTACCAAAGGAATACACCATGATTAGTTCTTTGATTATTCTTTCCCTTGTTGGTCTGCAAACCCTTGCCACCTGCCTACTCCTCGCTTTTTTGATTCTTAGGGAGGACACAATGCTATGAACTGGCGAGCTTTACTGTTGGCGGTAATCCTCGGCACGGTGGTCTTTGGGGGCCTCCATGCCCAAACCAACACTACCAATACCCCTAGTAATGATTCTTCCCTGACTACCCCCAACCGGCTCAAGATTAACCTCACCCTAGGCGACCCCACGGAACTAAAGGTGCGGGAAGGGGATACGGTCAACCGGGGTCAGGTGCTATCGGACAAAGAAGCAGAACGCTCCCGACTGGAAAGAGACAAACGGGAAAGACTCCTGGCGATCGCCAATGTGGAAGGTCAATTAATCCCCATGTTGCAACCGGCCCCGGCCCTGCGGGAACTCCCCCCTGTTTCCTACACCGTGGAAGAAACCGCCATTCAATTAGCGGAAATTAAGCTGGCCCAAGCCCAACGCAATCTGGCCACGGCGATCGAAGCTGACCCATTTATTTCTGCCAAAGCTAAGGTGGAGCGTTCCCTGGCCGATGTGGAAGCGGCCCATCGGGCTTTTGAGTTACAGCAACGCAAGCTTGATGCAGTCAATGGCCTGCGGGGTTTGCCGCCGGAGATGTTGACCCACGAAACCGAGAAGCTACGACAAGCCAAAACGACCCTGGAGGGCAAGGAAGCGGAGTATAAATTCTTCCAAGC
>NZ_JACJTJ010000008.1:0-57607 GCF_014698605.1 Synechocystis sp. FACHB-383
GACTAATGTTCAGTGTTCGGCAGACATGGCTTTTCTTCTCTCCTTTTTCTACTGCACTTACCGCTTTCTCTCTTAGATCTATACTGTAGGGGGCTGGCATCGCTTTTTTCCTAACTCTTTCCCTATATTATGTCCTAATCTTAGCAATCTTTGCTATATTTATTGATGATATTTTCTATGCCGTCTTTTAATGAGTTTAATTTTTCTGGGATTAAATATTTACACAAAGTTTTTTTTGCTCTGTAGATATTCAGCTTATTATTTTCTTTGCTTAATTCCTCAATTTTATATACAAGCACTATCAGAAAATAACAAATAAATAAATTTTCTTTGTTGACAAAAAAAGACTCAGAAAAATCTTTATGAATTGAATGAACTTCCCCGCTGCAAGCAACGGGGTATCACTGCGCTTCACTTCACACACTTCGTGGTTCAGTTACGCTTTACAATGCCATTCGGACATCGTTTTCATTTGTAGTCGCAGCAAGCTGCGGGGTATGTATCCCAAAAATTAAGATCAATTCTATTGGACTAATTAATTTTGATTAATAGGGTAAAGAAAAATTGTTGGCTATTGTAGTCTGCAAAGGATGGAATATAAACTATCCGTAAATTTATTGGACTATCAAAGTCGGTTTGCACAAACGGCAACATAAACGGAAGTACCGGACTTCCCGATAGCTCCTGGAGTTGTGTGGTATAAAGCAACCCCATGGCAGAGCCAATTTGAATCGGACTAGCAAAAATATTTCTTCTTAAACTAAGACCCGCATATGCCGACGGATAGCCGAAATCTGAATCTCTAAAAACATTAAACTCTACACTAACTACGGAATTTTCAACAAAAATATTTAAGAATCCGTAGCTAGGATTAATAATTTCAAAATCGTAGGCGGCCCCAATACCAAAGGGGAAGTTATTGACATCCGGTTCTGTATAATCTACGTGCCAAGAAATAGGGGAAAGGGTCAAATATTTATCGGTTAAATGCCAAACGTTGACAGGGGAAGAAGTGTCGATGTTGGGAGAGTTAACATTCTCCTCTCCTTTTAGAAACGGTATTTGTTGGTAAGTTGGCGACGATAAGTCTAGATTTGCCCTAGGGCTAGGAACAACAACAGAGGGACCAATGGTGCTTTCATTGACTAAAATAAATTTGGTCAAAGATTCTAGGCTTGGACTTTTTATCTCGACCTTTTCAAAACTGGTTTCCAGCTCCACAATACTTTCAGTGTATTGTAAATTATCGATGTCGGTTAAATTTTTTCTGCTACTTTGTAAATGCTCCACAGTTGAATCAATAGATAGATTATCAATCTTTTTGACTGAAGAATTGACAAAAAATACATCAGCTAGGATTTTATCTTGACCGTAAGCTAAATCAGGCTGCAATAGCAGAAAAATTAAACTAAAAAACGTATGTTTTATCACTACTTTCTTCCCATTAATCAAAAATATTATTTCTCTGTGGGTTTAATTTAATTGAAGGCACCCCCATGCACCGTTAAAGATGTGAAGGTCCGGGGATCAAGATGCAAACTATTTAATTTTGTTGCTGGTGACTAGTTGGTAACCTGTTTTTGGTCAGCGCCAAATACCCTATAGCAATCCTCGATGAAATCTGAAAACTCAATGCTTACTTGACAGATGACTGACCTCCATATTTTTTCAAAGATCACCCAGAATTGCCAGAATCACGGGCAATTAAGTTAGTTACTGTTCATTTGTTAAATACTAGACTAGACGACCAATATCTTCGTTGGAACCGAGGAGGACTAGAATCATCCCCCGTTGCAATCGTTCCTGGGGAGGGGGGTTGATTTTAAATTTTTCTTCATAGCCCACTGCCAAAACGCTGACCCCATGGTTTTTCCGCAGTTGCAGTTCGGCCAAAGTTTTATCACAAAATTCTTCAGGAACTAGAATTTCGACAATGCTGTTGTTGGGATCTAATTTGAAGCGGTCAACGATCGCCGGAGTGGTCAAAGTATAGGCTAAGTCCTGGCCGGCCTTATGCTCTGGAAAGATAATTAAATCTACGCCTAGGCGCTTAAGAATTTTTTCGTGGGTCTCGGAAGAAACCTTAGCTACGACAGATTTTACGCCCCCTTCCTTGAGATTAAGACAGGTAATGATGCTTTCTTTGAGGTAATTACCGATCGCCACAATCACCGTTTCAATTTCAAAAATGCCGGCCTCCCGCAGGGCTGTGTCATCGGTGGAATCGAGACTAATGGCGTTGCCCACCACCCGATCAGCCAACACTTCCGCCACCAATTTGGGGTCCTGGTCAATGCCCAACACCTCATAGCCATTGACGTGGAGGGTTTCACACACGGCCCGACCAAACCGACCCAGGCCGATCACCGCAAATTGCCGTTTTTCCTGGCGAATTAAACTGAGGAAATGACTAGTTTTCATTAATTTTGTTCTAAATTGAGCGGCATTATACCAAACCCAACAGGGCCACCATGAGGGCTTTTTGGGCGTGCATCCGATTTTCTGCTTGGTCCCACAGTCGGGATTGGGGGCCTTCCATCACTGCATCGGTAATTTCTTCCCCCCGATGGGCTGGCAAACAATGGAGCACAATGGCTTCGGGATCGGCTAAGGCAAGGAGTTCCTGGTTAATTTGGTAGGGCTGGAAAATGGGAATGCGGCTGTCGGCCAAATCTTCCTGACCCATGCTGGCCCAGACGTCGGTGTAGAGAATATGACTTCCCTGGGCAGCGGCTTTGGGATCGTCGGTTAGTTCCACTTTTCCCCCTGGGGCGGCAATTTGTTGGGCTTGTTGGATAATTTCCGCCAAGGGTTCATAGTTTTTGGGCGTAGCTACCCGCACTGTCATTCCCATCATTACCCCCCCCAGAATGAGGGAATGGGCTACATTGTTGCCATCCCCCAGGTAGGTCACTGTTAGGCCAGCCAACTTACCAAAGCATTCTTTGATAGTTTGCAGATCGGCCAAAATTTGACAGGGGTGCTCCAGATCACTCAAAGCATTGATGATGGGCATTTTGGCATGGTCGGCAAAGGTTTGCAGATCTGCTTGTTTGAAGGTCCGCACAGCAAGAATGTCAATGTAGCGGTCTAGAACTCTGGCGGTGTCTTGAATCGGCTCCCCTCGACCCACTTGGGTAACACTGGGGTTTAAATCCAATACTTGCCCTCCCAGTTGGTACATGGCTGCCGTGAAGGAAACCCTGGTGCGGGTGGAGGCTTTATAAAAAAGTAAACCGAGAATTTTTTGACAGTGGGGCTTGAGCACACCGGACTTAAGATCCGCCGCCAACTGCAAGAGTGATTTCATTTCCTCGATGGTCAAATCGGCGATCGCCAATAGATCTCTGCCTGCCAACGCCTTAATGCCCATAGCCCTGATCCCTGGTTCCCCAATGTGGTGGTCAAATTAACATCGAAATGATCGAATTAATTAAGCATTATTTTGCCATACTCCGCTGATGAGCCTTAGTAGATCGCCACGATGTCAGGGATTAGTGATTTTGCTTTTCCAGATAGGCTCGATAGCCTAGTTGCTCCAGTTGGGTTTGCTTATCTAAGACCATGGTTTCTAAACTTTGGCGATATTTTTGTACTTTTTCCAACAACACGGGATTATGGCTAGCCAGAATTTGCACTGCCAATAGTCCAGCATTTTTGGCATTGCCGATCGCCACTGTGGCCACGGGGATTCCCCCCGGCATTTGCACAATGGAATAGAGGGAATCCACTCCCTGTAGGGTTTTAGTCTGCACTGGCACACCGATCACCGGCAAAGGCGTGAGGGCCGCCACCATGCCCGGTAGATGGGCCGCTCCCCCTGCCCCGGCAATAATCACCTTTAGACCCCGCTGATGGGCAGTTTGGGCATACTCCACCATTTTTTCTGGGGTACGATGGGCGGAAACAATGGCCACTTCCGTGGGTATGGCAAATTGTTCACAAATGGCGATCGCCGCTGCCATGGTGGGGAGATCGGAATCGCTTCCCATGATGATGCCGACCAGGGGAAAGGGGGAAGTCATAAATTGGATTGAATAAATTAAGTTGAGATGACGAAGATGGAGGTTTGACTTTAAACTGAGGCTAACCGCTAATAGCGTATCGGAAAATCTTCAAGATCCCAAGGAAAGATTTTTATGTCAGTGAACAGCATCCATCTGGTGGGAAGGGCCGGCCGTGACCCTGAAGTTAAATATTTTGAGTCCGGTAATGTAGTCTGCAACTTCACCCTGGCGGTAAATCGACGCACAAGCAAAAAGGATGAACCCCCCGATTGGTTTGACCTCGAAATTTGGGGTAAAACTGCTGAAATAGCCGGTAACTACGTCAAAAAGGGCAGTTTGATTGGTATCCAAGGATCGTTAAAATTTGACCATTGGGAAGATCGGAACTCCGGTACCCCCCGTTCCAAACCGGTAATCCGGGTCAATAATTTGGATTTACTAGGCTCCAAGCGGGACAACGCTGAAGCCACCATGAATAATTACCCCGACGAGTTCTAGTCATCGGACCCATTAACCCCATTGGTAAACTGCGGCGATCGCCATTGCCAGACGAGCTTTTGCATCCCTTACCCATGCCAGAAACCCATGGAAGTCTTTGACCCCACTCCTCCCCCTTGGGTTGAGGATACTGTTCATGCCAGGGGTTTTTGTTGTCCCCAATGTCAGGCTGGCCCCCGCCAGGCCCTCAGGGCATGGATCAATCGGCGATCGCCAGTGTTAGGGGATGATCGACGGCGCAAATGGCAGGAATTTTACCAGTGTGAATGTGGTCAGGGTTGGTGGGCCTGGAGCAGTGACCGTCCCCCTTCCCCCCAATAGTCCTTTAATCTTTTCTATGGTTGCCCAAACCCCATCTTCCCAGCCCCTTTGGTTAACAATCATTTACCTGTTGCGCTGGCACAAACCCGCTGGCCGACTGATTTTAATGATTCCAGCCCTATGGGCAGTGTGTTTAGCGGCCCAAGGTCTGCCGCCCCTACCTTTGTTGGGTGTCATCTCCTTGGGAACCCTTGCCACCAGTGGTTTAGGCTGTGTGGTCAATGACCTGTGGGACCGGGACATTGACCCCCAGGTGGAACGCACCAAGCAACGCCCGTTAGCGGCCCGCACCCTCTCCGTGCAGGTGGGCATTGGGGTGGGATTAGTGGCCTTGCTATGTGCCGCAGGACTAGCCTTCTACCTCACGCCCCTCAGTTTTTGGCTCTGTGTGGCGGCGGTGCCTGTCATTCTTGCCTACCCCGGTGCGAAAAGAGTTTTCCCGGTGCCCCAGTTAGTTCTGTCCATCGCTTGGGGCTTTGCTGTACTGATTAGTTGGAGTGCGGTCACAGGGGATTTGGCCAATGCCACCTGGGTACTCTGGGGGGCCACCGTGTTTTGGACTCTCGGTTTTGACACCGTTTACGCCATGGCGGATCGAGAAGATGATCGCCGCATTGGCGTTAATTCCAGTGCCCTCTTTTTTGGTCAGTACGTCGGGGAAGCGGTGGGGATATTTTTTGCCCTCACCATTGGCTGTCTATTTTATTTGGGCATGATTCTAATGCTCAATCCCCTCTATTGGCTCAGTTTGGCGATCGCCATTGTGGGTTGGGTAATCCAATACATCCAACTCAGTGCCCCCACGCCGGAACCAAAACTATACGGTCAAATTTTTGGACAAAACGTCATCATTGGCTTTGTGTTACTAGCTGGAATGTTATTGGGCTGGCTTTAACCCGTAACTATGCGCCAATCCCTTTCCCACTGGCAGATTCCTCAAATTTGCTTTACAATGGGAAACATTAAGAAAAATTAAGATTTCCCGGTTCTTTCTCATTTTTGCTCCCAATGACGGGCAAAGCCATGGGTCGGCGATCGGGAGAGAAAATTTTCCTTCGTAATTATTATTTGGAGATTTTGCGCCATGACCATTGCAGTCGGACGCGCCCCAGTCGAAAGAGGATGGTTTGATGTCCTCGACGATTGGCTAAAGCGTGATCGTTTCGTATTTATTGGTTGGTCTGGTTTGCTGCTCTTCCCCTGTGCCTTCATGGCCCTGGGGGGATGGCTCACCGGCACCACCTTCGTTACTTCCTGGTACACCCACGGCCTAGCCAGTTCATACCTAGAAGGAGCTAACTTTTTGACCGTGGCGGTCTCTTCCCCCGCCGATGCCTTCGGCCATTCCCTCCTGTTCCTCTGGGGGCCTGAAGCCCAAGGTAACCTGACCCGCTGGTTCCAAATTGGTGGTTTGTGGCCCTTCGTTGCCCTCCACGGCGCCTTCGGTCTGATTGGCTTTATGCTGCGTCAGTTCGAAATTTCCCGTCTGGTGGGTATTCGTCCCTACAACGCCATCGCCTTTTCTGGTCCCATTGCGGTGTTTGTCAGCGTCTTTTTGATGTACCCCCTGGGACAATCTAGTTGGTTCTTTGCCCCCAGCTTTGGGGTAGCGGGAATCTTCCGGTTCATTTTGTTCCTGCAAGGGTTCCACAACTGGACCTTGAACCCCTTCCACATGATGGGAGTAGCAGGAATTTTGGGCGGCGCCCTATTGTGTGCCATCCACGGTGCCACGGTGGAAAACACCCTGTTTGAAGATGGGGAAGATTCCAACACTTTCCGGGCATTTGAACCCACCCAAGCAGAAGAAACCTATTCCATGGTGACCGCTAACCGTTTCTGGTCTCAGATTTTCGGTATTGCCTTCTCCAACAAACGGTGGTTGCACTTCTTCATGTTGTTCGTGCCGGTAACTGGTCTCTGGATGAGTTCGGTGGGTATTGTTGGTTTAGCCTTGAACCTACGGGCCTATGACTTCGTCTCCCAGGAACTACGGGCAGCGGAAGACCCGGAATTTGAAACGTTTTATACAAAAAACATTTTGTTGAACGAAGGGATGCGCGCCTGGATGGCTCCCCAAGATCAACCCCATGAAAACTTTATCTTCCCTGAGGAAGTACTACCCCGGGGTAATGCTCTCTAAGGTTTTGTAAAACAGTCGTCACTCGAAAAATGGCTAAAAAACAAAACTAATTGAGCAAAACATCAGCAATTAGCTAAAGTTGGGAGAGTGTTACCGCTCTCCTTTTTCTTTTGCCCTAGCCGATGATTATTGCCATCACTGCCCTCAAAGGGGGCGTTGGGAAAACTACCACCGCTGTCCACCTGGCGGCCTATCTGCAACAAAAGGATCAAACATTGCTGATCGATGCGGACCGTAACCGTTCGGCGTTGATTTGGGCCAGGGAAGAGAAATTACCTTTCTACGTTGCTTCCCAGGCGGGCTCCACGGCGTTAATTCGTAAATATCCCCACATTGTGGTGGACACCAGGGCCATGCCGGAATTGGATGAGTTTCGGGATTTGGCGGAGGGGAGCGATCTGTTGATTATTCCCACCACCCCCAATCACTTGGATTTGGATGCCACTTTAAAGGCGGCGGAGCAGTTGGCATCCCTCAAGGTTAACTACAAAATTTTGTTAACCAAGGTAGATGCCCGTACCCGTAGTGGTCGAGAGGCAAGGCAGTTATTGCAGGCGGAAAATTTACCTCTGTTCACAACGGAAATTCCCCTATTGGTGGCCTTTGAGCGGGCTTCCCAGTCGGGGGTAATTATTCGAGATTACGTCGATCCCCGTTCCCATTTGGCCTGGGGTCGCTATAAAGCGGTGGGCCGGGAAATTTTACCCTAGACTTTGGCACGATATTTGATGACGGTTCCCTACCCTACCCCCCTACTGGCCACATCCAGTAAAGCTTTGTACCATCAGGTTTCGAGCCTGTTGCTATACCAAGGTATTTTCGATCATCCCATTGGGGAGGCTTTTCTAGATTTGTTGCGCTGTTTGCACCACAATGGGACTAACCAAAAGCCGGAAGCCACCGTTTGTCTGCAAGCCTATGGGGCATGGTTTCGTCATTTGGCGGAGGTGGGTCAAAGTTGGCAGGATTTTTTGCTCGATCGCCTGTTGGAGGATGAAAATCCATTTAGTGTGCGGGTGCAGAGGGAAGAACTGGCCCAATTGCCAACCAGTTTGGAGGATGCGGCTCGCCACGATTTGAATTTGATCCAAATGGTATATCAATGCCCACCAGAGCAGATTTTGCAGTGGGTAATTATTGCTTCCCAAACCCCAGTGGCGTTAAAGGCTTGGCAGGTGCCCAACCAAATGACCTTTCCTGCAGAAAGCGGCCAAAAATGGGGAGACAATTTGGCTTATCTGGTGGGCCATTATCGGCAAAAAGGCGTGGGGGCCGTGGCCCATTACCGGGCTTTTCGTTGGCAGGGGGAAAACCTACAGGGGGTACCCCAAATTGATGGTGTTCAATTGGCGGATTTAGTGGGTTATGATGAGCCTCAAAAAGTCCTTTGTCAAAATACCCAGTGTCTATTGCAGGGACTGCCGGCGCTAAATGTGTTGCTCTATGGCAGTCGGGGCAGTGGTAAATCTTCCTTGGTTAAGGCCTTGGTTAATCAGTATGGCGATCGGGGTTTGCGCTTGGTGGAAGTTTCTCCACGGGATTTGATTACCCTGCCTTTATTGGTGGAAAAATTACGCAGCTATCCGCAGAAATTTATCATTTTTGTTGATGATCTCTCCTTTGAAGAGGAGGATGAACGTTTCAAAAGTTTAAAGGTTGTGTTGGAAGGTGATCTGGTCGCCCGACCCGCCAATGTGGTCATTTATGCCACCAGTAACCGCCGGCATTTAATCCGAGAATTTTTTGGCGATCGCCCTTCGCCCCAGGATGCTGATGAAGTACAGGCTTGGGACACAGTGCAGGAAAAATTATCTTTTAGTGATCGTTTCGGCCTAACTCTAACTTTTCCGCCGGCTAACCAGGACACCTATTTGGCGATAGTACATCACCTGGCCAAACAAGCGCAGCTTAACTTGCCCGCAACGGAGTTAGATTTTCGGGCGAAGCAATGGGCTACCCGTCATAATGGGCGATCGGGCCGCACTGCCAGGCAGTTTGTGGATTATTTAATCGGCGAACAAGGATTAACTTCCCCTTAACATTTCCTGTTTTGACATCACTATGGATTGGCAACTATTTGGTCTGAGTTTTATTACCGTTTTTTTGGCGGAAATTGGAGACAAAAGTCAGCTGGCGGCGATCGCCTTAGGGGGCAGTGCCAAATCTCCCCGGGCCGTATTTTTCGGCTCTGTGACAGCGTTAATTTTAGCCAGTTTCCTTGGGGTTTTGGCCGGGGGCAGTTTAGCTCAGTTTTTGCCTACTAAGTTACTCAAAGCATTGGCTGCTCTGGGTTTTACCGTCATGGCCCTGCGTTTACTGTGGCCCGACCAAGAAGATTAGATCACCGACCGTAATTTTTCCACCCAATCCAACAGGCGATCGCCATTAACCCGATAACTGAGGGGATGGGCAATGAGCCGGGCACTACTGTCGAACAAAACTTCAATTTCCACCAAGCCATTTTCCTGGAGAGTGCGGCCAGTGGAAACCAAATCCACAATGGCTTCCGACATGCCCGTGATGGGCCCCAACTCCACCGAACCGTAGAGGGGAATAATCTCCACCGGTAAATCCAAACGACGGAAATGCTCCAACGCACAATGGACAAACTTAGAAGCCACCCGGCCATGGGGCGGTAAATCCACCGATCGCCGATAGGGACTTGCTTGGGGCACCGCCACCGAAAGACGACAGCCCCCAAAATTTAAATCTGCCAACTGGGCCACCGCTGGTTTTTTCTCCCGCAGAATGTCATAGCCCACAATGCCCAACTGGGCCTGGCCATATTCCACATACACCGGCACATCCCAAGCTCTTACCAACAAAGCCTTGGCCCGATGGGTGGGATCAACAATTTGTAGCTGACGGTTTTTGGGTTCGAGGAAAGCAGAAAAATCTAGGCCAATTTGCTGGAAACGGTCAATACTATCCCGCAACAACGAGCCTTTCGGTAAAGCAATGGTGAGCATAACAATTTAAGGTTGACCCGACTGCGGGGCTGGGGGCACTTGCCAATTATCAATGATACGTTGCCGCGGCCTGGCGATCGCCAAAGATCCCGCCGGCACATCCCGATTGATCACCGATCCCGCCGCCACCGTTACCCCTTCCCCCACCTGCACGGGAGCTACGAAGACACTATTGGCCCCCGTTTTAGTGCCACTACCAATCACCGTGGCATGCTTACTCACCCCGTCATAATTAGCGGTAATGGTACCGGCCCCCACATTAACCCGCTCCCCAAGTAGCGCATCCCCCAGATAACTCAGGTGGGCCACATTAGTTTGGGCGCCAATGACAGATTTTTTGACTTCGACAAAATTACCAATGCGACAGTGGGCTTGAATATCCGCTTCTCCCCGAATGTGGCTATAGGGGCCAAGGCGACAACCATCCCCAACCTGACTCTGGCTGACCACAGAAAATAGAACGGAAGAATCAGATCCGACGGTACTATCCTCGATCAAACTACCAGGGCCAATGCGACTGCCCCGACCGATGACCGTTTTACCCCGCAGGTGGGTGTTGGGTTCAATGATCACATCCGCCTCCAGCACCACCGTATCGTCAATGGTGATGCTATCAGGGTTTATCAAAGTAATGCCTTGGGCCATCCAGTCATCCTTGATGCGATTTTGCAAAATATCATTGGCCGCTGCCAACTGTTTACGGTCATTGATGCCGTTAATTTCCAAATAATCGTCCACATCCACCGCCATCACCTGGTCTAGGTAGTCCACCACTTCTGTCAGGTAATATTCCTGTTGATCATTGTTGGCCGACAATTTGGGCAGAGCCGCCGCTAACCGAGGCCAGTGAAAACAATAAATGCCCCCATTCACCCGATGGTTTTGCCGTTGGGCTGCATTACAATCCCGGTCTTCGACAATTTGCGTCACCCGATTATCTCCGTTACAAAATACCCGGCCATAGCCCTTTGGGTCTGGTAAATGGGCTGTGAGCAGGGTGGCCGCATTGCCATGGCGTTGGTGGGTGGCAATCAAATTTTCCAAAGTTGCCGACCGCAGTAGGGGGGCATCGCCGTTGAGCACCAACAAATCCCCTTGGTAGCCCTCGAGGCAAGGCAGTAACTGCTGAATGGCGTGGCCAGTGCCCAATTGTTCCTTTTGCTCCACAAATTCCACGTCCGATCGCCCGGCCAAGGAAGATTCCACCGCGGCGGCCTGATAACCCACAATCAATATTTGTCTCTCGGGGGTGAGGGGACGGCAACTTTGCAATACCCTTTCCACCAAACTATAGCCCCCCAATTGATGGAGCACTTTGGGTAAGTCCGATTTCATGCGGGTGCCCTTCCCCGCTGCTAACACTGCAACCGCCACCATAATGGTTTTCTGTCCTGATCATCGCCATTGAGTATATCGTGATTGGGGCAAGGCAAATTCAGCCACAAAACTGCCAACCAAGAACCATCGGCAAAACCTTAACAAAAATTTTATGGTTGCCCAAAGCCTAGAAAAATTAGGTATTTATACGGGAGAGCAAAGAATTGTAATAGATAATACAGCAAAGCCCCCCTTTGTTTGTATTTGGGGTTAGGTTATAGTTGTGTGTAGGTTTCGATCTCCGAATTTTGGTGACTTTCTATGAGTACTGCAACTTTAACTCCCCTTTCCTCCTTCGACTACGATATCAATATGCTCAAGGATGAAGCCCGCCTGTTAGTGGAGCGGGGCACGGTGAGTCGTCACCAACCGATTTATGTCCTCTGTCAGTATATTCCTGCCCGGGAATGGGTCTGTGTGGAATGTGAGTTAGAAAGAAATGACTATTTACTGCGGGATCAGATTGGTGACTTGATGTCCTCCGAATGTTGGGAAAATGATTAATTGATTGGTTTTGGTTATGGTTTTTAATTTAGTACTCCACTGCTTCTGGGCTTAACGTCCCGGTCTATTCCCAATCCCAGTCCTCCTGCAAATTATCTAAATCCGTTTGCTCACAAAAACTCTGGAGTTCTTGATGCTCCTGGCGACGGGAATGGCGACGGTATTTTTTAGTCTCTAATTTCGGCTCATCATACTCCTGGCCATCACTGCCGGTTTTAGTTTTCAAGCCTGTGTCCGCTTCCTTGGGCTGTTCGGGATTTTGCTGGGCCAGAACTTCCTCTAGGAAGGCTAAGTAATGGTCATAGCGCTCCCAGTCTTGCCCCACAGCACAGTCCGGTTCCCCTCGATGGAGACAGTCTTTAAAAAAACATTCTCGCCCTGTCAATTGCTGGCGGGCTTCGGGAAAGAGATGAATTAGTTGGGCCGGTTCAACGGCCAAGTCCGGTTGGTTGAAGCCTGGGGTATCGGCCAGTAGTCCCCCGGCGGGGAGGTCGAATAGTTCCACATGGCGAGTGGTGTGGCGTCCTTTCCGTAATTTGCCCGATACTTTTTTCACCCGTTGCTCCACCCCGGGCACCAGCAGGTTGATCAGACTAGATTTGCCCACGCCAGAGGGGCCAGCCATGAGGCTAATACGGTGTTTTAATTTTGCTTGTAATTTTTCCACGCCCCAGCAATTTTGCACGCTGAGGATGATCGGTGTATAGCCCCAATTAGTTAGGCGATCGCCCCAGAATTTAACCTCTGTTTCCTCCACCAGATCCTGTTTATTGAGGCAAAGGCTAATTTCCAACCCAGTGGCTTCCGCTTGCACCAGGAATCGACTCAACTGCCATTCTTCCAGAGGGGGATCGGTGAGGGCAAAGACTAAACAAATTTGTTCCGCATTGGCCACCGGCGGCCGTTCCAACACAGTACGGCGGGGATAAACTTTGGCGATCGCCCCTAAATCTCCCTCGGCCACCATGGGCACTTCCATCGCCTTGCCTTGACCCTGTAATAGCAAGGAAGGAGGTAATTCCACCCGGACTTGATCCCCTACCATGACCTTCTGCCCTACTTTTTTCAGACGGGTACGGCGGGTGCAGAGCAGTGGCTGGGCAGTCACGTTCCGCAAACGCACCCAATAGTAGTTAGCTTGAACAGCAATAACCGTGCCGTCATCCGTCGCTTTGGTCATTGTTAACCCCTAGCCCCCTAGGGAACTGCCACCGGAACGGTAATGGTCAAACAATAGGCCGATTCTCCCTCCAGTGCCCGTAGGGATTGTTTTGTATAGCCCTCCAATTCCAGGCTATGGGGCACCTGCTCCACCGGCTCTCCCCCATCCAGCCAGACTTCCAGGCACTGTCCTGGGGCCATCTGGGCCAGTTTGAGCTTAGTGCGGACAAAGTTAATCGGACAGGGAGTGCCCCGCAAATCGAGCAAAATTGGTTCATTGTCCTGGCTCATTTATGGAATAGTCCCCCTAAAAATCCTTCCAAGCCTCCTTTGCCATGGCTCTCACCCTTAATGGTAGCCAGCCGTTCCAGCAGTTCCCGTTCTTCGGAGTTAATGCGGGTGGGAATCTGTACTTTAATGGTAATTAGATGGTCTCCCCGGATGGTGGCGTTACCTAATTTGGGCACCCCTTTATTTTCTAGGGTCAATACGGTGTTGGGTTGGGTGCCGGCCGGAATAGTCAGTTCCGCTTTACCATCCACCGTGTCCACTTCCAAACGACAACCTAGGATAGCTTGGAGATAACTCACTTCCAAGTTGGAACGAATATTCATCCCTTCCCGGACAAAGTTCTTATCCGTTTCCACCATCAGGAAGACGTATAGATCTCCGGCGGGGCCGCCCCGTAGACCGGCATCCCCTTCTTTGCCCACCCGCAGACGGGTACCATCGTCTACCCCAGCGGGGATGGTAATTTTGAGCTTTTTCGTTTCCTGTTTACGACCGACTCCGTTGCAGGCTTCGCATTTTTCTTCAATCACTTCCCCGGTGCCGTTGCAGGTGGGACAGGTGGAAACCTGGGCAAAACTACCAAAAGGAGTGCGGGTGGCCCGGCGGACCTGGCCAGCGCCGTTACAGGTGCCACAGGTTTTAACTCCGGTACCCGGTTTAGCGCCAGTGCCTTCACAGACCTGACAGGATTCCAGGTGGGGAATGCGAATTTCTTTTTCGCCACCAAAAATAGCTTCCTGGAAAGTTAACTGTAAATCGAGCCTGAGGTCATCCCCCCTGGTGGGGCCATTAGCCCGGCGACGACCCCGTTGTTGCCCCCCCATGCCGCCACCGAAGCCACCAAAAATGGTTTCAAAGATGTCGGCAAAGTCTCCCATATTGCCCACATCAAAGCCCTGGGCGCCGCCACTGCTGACCCCTGCTTCGCCAAATTGGTCGTAGCGCTGACGAATTTCCGGCTCGGAGAGGACTTCGTAGGCCCGGTTAATTTCTTTAAATTTTTCCTCTGCTCCTGGTTCTTTATTAACGTCAGGATGATATTTGCGGGCTAACCGACGGTAGGCTCGTTTGATTTCATCTTTATTGGCATCCCGCGTCACTCCGAGCGTTTGGTAATAATCCCCAGGCATAATGCGTCGATGTTTTGCTTAACAATAATTGACAAGGCTTCTGTAGTGTTTACTGTAGCAAACTCTCGCCCCTACATGGTTGCCCAGAAATCCCCACCTCCGTACCTTAATTGATCTCGTTGCGGACTCCGTTTAGTCCAGCCAGGGCAATGGCAATGGCATCCACACTGTCATCAATGGGCAGATCCTCCAGACCAAAAAAATTTTGCACCATGGCGGCCACCTCGGCTTTATTGGCTTTACCGTTGCCCAGATGGCATTTCCAACTGGATTGGTGCAAAAAGATGGGTTGAATGCTCTTTTCCCGGTAAATAACCAGGTTGATCACCCCCAAGGCCTGCATTACGCCCCCGGCCGCTTTGATTTGCCTACTAAAGAAAGGCATTTCCATGGCGATCGCCTGGGGAGAAAATTCTTCCAATAGGGCGTGAATATCTTGCTCAATTTCCACCAGCCGTCGCGGGGTGCTGAGGTGCTTGGAGGTTTCGATGATGCCGTAGTCCACCAGTTGGGCAGATAGATCCGGTTGACCATCCAGAATAGCCCAACCAATAATGGCTAAACCAGGATCAATGCCTAACCAACGTTGGGCCGCTTCAGCTTGAGCCATTGGGTTAACTATTCCGATCCAGTTCGGCTAGGATTTGTACCGCTTGCCCACACAAAGCTCCATGGCGAGAACTGTTAGTGGCCATGATGCCGCCCCATTGCCGCACGTCTCCCCGGTTATATACCACAGGGGTTTGGTCAAAATAGGTAAACTTCCCCCCTGCTTCGGTGAGAATTAATTCCGGGGCCGCAAAGTCCCAATCCTTAGCGGCGGATTTACCAGAGAGGGAAATGTACACATCGCTTTGTCCCTCCAAAATGGTGACGATTTTACAGCCCACACTGCCCACATAATGGCGATCGCCAAAGGGTAAACGGTCAATCAAATCCTGAAAACGTTGGTCCCGATGGCTGCGGCTCACCACTAGGGTTAAGGGGCTAGAATCCGATTTAGAGGTTACTTGCAACCGAGTCACTTCCCCTGCTTTGGTCTCCCGAAAACAACCCTGGCCTTGGACGGCGTAATAAAGCTTTTCTGCCTCTGGCATACCCACCAGGGCTAAGACCGGCCGCTGGCGATAGGTCAGAGCAATGTGTAGAGCATATTCCCCGGTTTTATCAATAAAATCCCTGGTACCGTCGAGGGGGTCAATGATCCAGACCCAATCCTGGGGTAATGGCTCGTTGCCCTGATGAGTTTCTTCACTCAGATAGCCAAATTCCTCTGGGCTAAAGGTCTCCTGCAGGGTAGCTAAAATATATTTGTTAGCCGCCAAATCCGCCGCCGTAACCGGGCCATCCTGTTTATCTTCGTTGGCGTTCAAATTAGTCTGATTATCGCCGTTGTAGTAGGACTGGAGGATTGCCATGGCCCCCCAACCGACGGTGCGGAGAGTAGTTAAACAGGAATCAAGGTTGGGTAACAGGTCGCTATTGGGCATAAAGGTAAATGCAGTGGAAGCGAAAATCAAACCAGTAGTTTAGCCCAAAGGATCAACTTCAACTTGGATTGGATTTCCTCAGTAAGTTTACCCTTGCCCTAAGCCCCTGGAGCGGGCTTTGTCAAAACCCCAGTAGGGTGAAACGAACCAAACGGTAGCCCAGACAAAGGCAGAGTAATACGAGCAGAGCCGTTAAGCTGGTGAGCACAATCCGTAAAAGTACTTTTTCGTAATCGCTCCAGAAAGGGGGCACGGGATGGGGTTGGGAGTTGAAAGAATAGTATTGAAAGTGAACTGATGCCGTCAACCAGCGGGGCACTGCCGACAAAATTAACAATTCCATCCTACTATCTAAGATCGGACTAGGTTAGTTTCACCATCTAGCCACCAACATAATCCCTCGCATTGACTGCAATTTATGGAAATTCGTCGCCGTCCTCCCAATCCCCCTATTAACGTTGACATTCTCCAATACCAAATTAAGCATCCGGAAGCGGCTCCCCGGCACATTCTGGAGGAAATTGTCTGGCACAAGGAAAAGGAAGTGGCCCAACGGCGGGAATTGGTGCCCTTGGTCAAACTCCAGAGTTTGGTTAAGGACATGGCTGCTCCTTTGGATTTTGTCGGAGCATTGCGCCAGAGCCAGCGTCAACCGGCTTTAATTGCAGAAGTGAAAAAAGCCTCCCCCAGTAAGGGCATTATTCGGGCTGATTTTGACCCAGTGGCGATCGCCAAGGCCTATGAAGCGGGTGGGGCAAACTGTTTGTCGGTGTTGACGGACGAGAAATTTTTCCAGGGCAGTTTTGAAAATTTGCAACTGGTGCGCTCAGCGGTGCAGTTACCCCTGCTGTGTAAGGAATTTATTATTTACCCCTACCAAATTTATCTAGCCCGGAGCCGGGGGGCCGATGCGGTGTTGTTAATTGCCGCCATTCTCAGTGATAAGGATTTACCTTATTTCCTCAAAATTATCCAAGGTCTGGGCATGGCTGCCCTGGTGGAAGTCCACACCCTGGAGGAAATGGACCGGGTGTTGGCCCTGGAAGGGGTCCAACTGATTGGCATTAATAATCGCAATTTGCAGGCTTTTACTGTTGATTTGCAAACTACAGCGGATCTTTTAGCCCAGCGACGGGAGCAATTAACCGAAAAGGGCATTACTGTGGTGAGTGAATCCGGTATTTATGAATTAGCTGATCTACAAATACTAGGGCAGGCCGGGGCCCGGGCGGTGTTGGTGGGAGAATCCCTAGTGAAACAACCCAATCCTCAACAGGCGATCGCCGCTTTGTATGGTGAAGTTTAACTTTCCCCCATTGCCTGGAAGCATCAATCCGTGGTGCCAATGTTGCCATTTTGTTGTTTTTGTTGCTGGAGCACCAATTGCTGTTTAACGGCGATCAGTTCTTGGTCTCTCTGCTGGAGCATTTCCGCCATTTGTTGAATGGTTCTGGCCAACGCCCCCAATTCATCGGCCCGATTAGTGACTTCCTCCAACCCCAACTGGTCGGCTTTAAAACTGTTATTTTCAATGGCGGCGGCGATCGCTGCTGTAACGTAATAAATTTGGGCTAAGTCCTCCACACTGCGGTGATGGCGAACTTCAAAGGCATCCATCACTTGGTTATAGCGGCCGGCAATGTGCCCCACTTCAGTGAAGGGATTGACCGGCACCCGCAAACTCAAATCATGGGTTTTAGCCTGGCGGTCCATCACCTGAAAAAGTTCATAGGTTTCGGTGGTGGCTTGGTGTTCAGACACGTTTAAACCAATTTCCTCGTCCTCGGGAGAGATGCGTAGGCTGAAAACCCGGTTCAGAAAGGTTAAAACTATCCAGGCTGAGCCGAAGGCCAAGAGGGCACAAATGCCAACACCCAATATTTGTACTCCGCATTGTTGCCAACGATTCAGTCCTGTATCCACCAACGCCAATTGACCAAATAGACCCACACAAAGGGTGCCCCAGACCCCAGCCCCGCCATGGACCGCCACCGCATCCACCGCATCATCCACTCCCCAGTGCAACATTTGTCTGCCTACTAAGTGGGCGATCGCCGCTCCCGTAGCCCCAATCACTATGGCGATCGGAGTGATGACCACATTGGCCCCGGCGGTAATGGCCACCAACCCAGCCAGGGAACCATTCATCAGGGGTTCCACTTGGATCATTTTGTCTTGGAGTAGGCTGATCAACCCTGCCATCAACATGCCCCCGACCCCGGCCAACACAGTGTTGACAATGATGCCCGGCACAGCGGGAGTTAGTGCGAGAGTGCTGCCCCCATTGAAGCCCAACCAGCCGAACCAAAGAATTAAGGTGCCGAGAACGGAAAAGGGCATATTGGAGCCCTGAATTTTTGCTGCTTTGCCAGTTTTAGGGAAACGACCTTGCCGGGGACCGACGACCAAAATGGTGGCCAAACCCACCCAGGCCCCGACGCTATGAACTACGGTGGAGCCCGCAAAATCCCGAAATCCTAAATTTTCTAGCCAGCCCCCCATGGTTTCGATGCCCGCCGCTGTGGCCAAGCCATTCCAAGCCCAGCCGCCAAAGAGCGGATAAATTAGCCCAGAGGCTAGACCGGCCACCAACAGATAAGCGGAAAATTTAAGCCGTTCCGCCGCCGCTCCGGAAATAATAGTGGTGGCAGTGCCACAGAACATGGCTTGGAAAAGAAAAAAGACCGCTAAGGATGGCTTCCCGCCGACACTGACAAAGTTATAGCCCTCTCCCCACCAACCCCCCTGGGATAGGCCAAACATGATGCTGAAGCCAAATGCCCAAAAAAGAGCAACGGAGATACCAAAGTCAGCAAAGTTTTTAATGGCAACGTTAATACTATTTTTGGAACGGGTTAGCCCCGACTCCAAACACATAAAACCGGCTTGCATAAAGAATACTAAGCCAGCACAGAGCAAGACCCAGAGTGTATCGATGGAGGTCATGGTGTCAGGGCCGTCTCTTGCCAACGGGCTTTGAGTTGTTTACGCTTGAACTGATACTGTTCGGCAAAGCGGGGAATCTCGGAACGGTGACCAATAACAATGATGGTGTCGTTCTCGTTCAAAATTTGGGAAGGGTGGGGATGGAGAATAGTACTACCATCAGCCCGTCGTAGGGCAATGACAATGAAAGCTCCCTTACTGCGGACTTCCATTTCCATAATGGTACGACCCATGGCGGGGGAATCCGGCGCCACAATTAATTCGTCCATTTGCACTTCTACGCTGGCCAACAGATCATTTAAAAAGCCCCGTTCATCGGGCCGATGGAGAAAATCCCGGCGATTTGACTGGGTGATTAAATCCGCCATCTGAATGGCCCCCACTGTGAGGGGTAAAATAACTTGGTCTGCCCCGGCGAGCCGCAATTTTCTCTCTGTTTCGGGAATTTCCCCCCGGGCTAAAATGGTCAAACGGGCGTTAAGTTCCCGGGCGGTCAGGGTAATAAAAACGTTGGTGGCATCTTCCGGTAATACGGTGGCTAGGGTTTGGGCTTTCATTACCCCCAGCATTTGCAGTTGTTCTTCCCTGGTGGCATCCCCACAGTGGGCCAGATAACCCAAGGATTCGGCGATCGCCACTTGGCTTGGTTGATTATCAATGATGCCAAAGGGCAAACCGGACTGCTTCAATTGCTTTGCCAAGACCTGCCCCATGCGCCCAAAACCGCAAATAATCGTGTGGTCAGTCAAATTGGCAATTTGCCGTTGCCGTTGTTGATTCCCCAAAGCCCGATGGATTTCTCCCTCCGTCACCATTTGCACAAATGCTCCGACAATATAGACCGCAGAGGTGGTGCCCGCTAGGATAACCCCCATGGTGAATAACCTTTCCGCCGGCGTTGTGAGGGGACGTACTTCCCCATAGCCCACCCCAAAAACGGTAATTACCACCATGTACACCGCTTCCGTCGTTGTCCAACCAAAACAGATGTAGCCCAAAGTGGCCAAAACTAGGGTGACAGCAAAAAACAATACCCCCAGCTTGAGCCGTTGATTGGAATTCTGCATAGTTAAACGGAACAAACGGCGATCGGCAAAGCCTATGGACAGGAAAACACCGTCCGTATAGGCAGTTTATCAACCCTGACCCGGAAAATTGTGGCGAGGGACACTAAATTCCCAATTTCCCTTTGTAACGAGGGTAGCTAGGATTATGGAGAATTTACTGAATTTCCCAAAAGTTAACTGTCAAGACGGTGTCAATGTCAGACTCCCATGGCCACAAGTCAGGAAAATTAAACTCGGCATAGTCATCACGAACCGTTTCTAAGGCAAATTCCCAAGCTAAATCAAAGGACTGCTCCCAAATTGATTTCAGACTGGGGGAGGCTTTAATCTCAAACCTAATCTGGCGGCGCTGTTCTCGGATGGTCCGCTCCCAACCATTATATTCTTGGGGCATACCCACATAAATTCGCTTGAGTAAGTGCTCCAGCAAAGTAGCCAAGCGCTGTCTCAGTTCTCGCTTTTGCGATCGCCCCAAATCTGCAATCTCCTCAATTAAATTTTCCACATCTAGATGTTCAAAATCCCTGGCTTTCAGTTGGGCGATTATTTCTTCAGTCCAAAGTAAATAATCAATTTCATAGAGGGTTGTTGGCTGTATAGCAGTTTGCGTCATGGCATTAACTCCAGATAAATTATGAAAAAACGCAAATCTCGGCAGCAATTTAGCCCCACTTTAAATTACTAACTTTATTCACATTAAACTCACTAACTTAGCCTGTATTCATTTAAGATGGCAGTCATGGGTTGTGGCAATTCCAACCAGTCTTTAACTGCTGAAAAACAAAAGGGTGAACCTAAGCAGATTCCGGTTTAGGCAAAGAAGAAGGATGGAGCAATAATTCTGCTGTGGAGCGTTTTTCCACCATTTCCCTAGTAATCAAGCAGTGGGTTAAATCTTCCCGGGAAGGCAACTCATACATCACGTCCAGCATTAATTCCTCCACAATGCCCCGTAACGCCCTCGCCCCGGTTTTACGACGGTGGGCCTCCGTGGCGATCGCCCGCACCGCATCGGGTTGAAAATCCAACTCAACATGGTCCATGCCCAGCAAAGTTTGGTACTGCTTCACAATGGCATTGCGCGGCTGGGTCAAAATAGCAATCAGGGCATCCTCATCCAGGGGGTTCAGGCAGGCCATCACTGGAATCCGACCGATAAACTCAGGGATTAGGCCAAATTTGACCAAATCATCTGGCTCTGCTTGACGGAGCACATCGGCGGTACGCTTTTCCTTGCTGGGTCCCTCCCCTGGGCGAACAAAACCCATGGATTTTTTGCCAAATCGTTGTTCAATGACTTTCTCTAAACCTACAAAGGCCCCACCGCAGATAAAGAGAATGTTACTAGTATCAATTTGAATACAATCTTGGTAAGGATGTTTTCTGCCTCCCTGGGGGGGGACATTGGCCACCGTTCCTTCCAACATTTTCAGCAATGCTTGTTGTACCCCTTCCCCGGACACATCCCTAGTAATAGAAGGGTTCTCACTTTTGCGGGCAATTTTATCAATTTCATCAATGTAAATAATGCCCCGCTGGGCCTCCTCCACATCCAAATCCGCCACCTGGAGGAGTCTTAACAAAATATTTTCCACATCCTCCCCCACGTAGCCCGCTTCCGTCAGGGTAGTGGCATCGGCCACAGCAAAGGGTACTTCTAAAATCTTCGCCAGGGTTTGGGCTAGCAGGGTTTTACCGGAGCCCGTGGGCCCCACCAGGAGGATATTCGATTTTTGTAATTCTACCGCCTCGCCGGGATCCGCTTCCTGATTGCGCTCCAGCAAGTTTAAGCGTTTGTAATGATTATAAACAGCAACGGAAAGTACCTTTTTGGCCTCATCTTGGCCAATCACATACTCATCCAAGTACTGTTTGATCGCCGTGGGCTTGGGTAATTCCTCTAGGGTGAGGCGGCGGCGGGGCTGGCTAGATTTTTTCGGCTTTTGGCCTCCCCCTTCCCTGTCCCCAACTGTGGCAGGGGGAACATCCAACAACTCCTCATCTAAAATATCGTTACAGAGTTCCACACACTCGTCACAAATATATACACCAGGGCCAGCAATTAATTTGCGGACTTGCTCCTGGGATTTGCCACAAAAAGAACATTTCAGATGGGAGTCGTATTTGGGCATAAAACTAACCGAGGGAGGTGACGGGGGTAGTGGGATCGGGAAGGTTGGGGCGGTAAATTACCTGGTCGATGAGGCCATACTCCTTTGCTTCCTCCGCAGACATAAAGAAATCCCTTTCCGTATCTTCCTGGAGTTTCTCCATGGGTTGGCCAGTGTGTTCCACTAACATAGTGTTAAGACGGTGTTTGATGTACAGGATTTCCCTGGCCTGAATTTCAATTTCCACTGCTTGACCCTGGGCTCCCCCTAGGGGTTGGTGGATCATGATACGGGAACTAGGCAAAGCCATGCGTTTTCCTTTACAGCCACCGGAAAGCAAAAAGGCTCCCATGCTGGCGGCTAGCCCAAAACAGATGGTGACCACATCGGGGCGGATCTGTTGCATGGTGTCATAGATAGCCAATCCCGCATAGACCGAGCCTCCCGGGGAGTTGATGTAGAGTTGGATATCTTTTTCCGGGTCCTCTGCGTCCAAGAATAGTAGCTGGGCCACAATGGAGTCCGCCACTTGGTCGTCCACGGGGGTGCCCAAAAAGATAATTCTTTCCCTCAGCAGACGGGAGTAAATGTCGAAGGATCGCTCCCCCATGCCAGACTGTTCCACCACCATGGGAACAACGCTTTGGATGTTATTGCCCCCTAGGGCGCTGAGGGGGGAACGGTAGGGAGAACGGGAGTTGACCATGGGTTCGGTACGGAGAAGGTAGGGGAAATTAAGAAAAAAGCGGACGGCGATCAAACTAGCGTCCAAGGGTAGGGGAAAGAAATGATTTTTCCCTTGCTTTGCTTTAGGTTAACTCAACTTTGTTGCTGACATGGTCTCATCTTACCTAGATTTGCCTGAGCCTTGGGGGGGCACCGTCCTAGGGTCGGGAGGGCAGGAGGTTAGTCTGCCCTGTCAATTTGCCAACTCCAGGGATGTTTCTCTCTGGTTTACGGAAGCCCGGCGTGGGTCCCAGACCGAAAGTGTGAGCTGGGGCAATGGACCCTAGGCTTCGGAGGTAGCTTCCACGTCAACGGTGATTTCGTCTCCGTCGTCGTCCTCAGTTTCTTCCGTTTGGTTGAGGCTACCTTCGGGCAATAGTTCGATGGTGGCCCACTCCTTGAGCCGGTCTAGCACTTTATTTTCTATCAGAGAACTTTCCACAAAGCTTACCAGCCGGTCTTCGTCGATCTTTTCTCCCTTGAATTCCTGACGGAGTTCGTCGCAGCGTTCCTTAATTTCTGCTTCGGTGGGCTCAATTTTTTCATCCTTGGCGATCGCCCCCATCATCAGTTGGGTTTTCAGGTTGGCGATCGCCTCCGGGCGGGAATTGTCCTTGAGGGTTTGGAGCATATCGTCCCCCTGGCGGAAGAGCTGGGAAACATCCAGGCCCATGCGTTCTAATTCCATGGCGGTTTGGGCCACCAGGCGATCGCACTCTTGTTTGATCATGGTTTCCGGTAAATCCCCGGTGAACAGTTCCCCCAATTTTTGCTTAATGGCGGCTTTAATATTGTCATCGGTGCGCTGTTTGGCCTGGTCCTGGAATTGCTTCTCCAGATCTGCCCTCAGTTCATCCATGGTTTCAAACTCGCTGACATCTTCAGCAAAGTCATCGTCCAATTCGGGTAGTTCCCGGAATTTAATTTCCTTGAGCTTAATTTCAAACAGCACGTCTTCCCCGGCCACCGCTTCTAGGGGGTAGTCTTCAGGAAAAGTAACCGGAATGAGTTTGGTTTCGTCGATCGCCATGCCGTCAATGCCATCCACAATCCCGGTAACAAAACGACCTTCCTCCAGGGCCACTTCAAAATCGGAACCCTTCACTTCGGCGATCGCCTCTCCGGCTTGGCCATCCTCCGCCACTTCAAAAGCGGCATAGTCCACAATGGCCACATCCCCCATGGCCGCAGCACGATCCTCCACTGGCACTAGGGTAGCCCGTTTTTCCTGTTCTCCCTTGAGCCACTGCTCAACAGCATCGGCACTATACTCAATTTCTTCCGCCTGGGCGGTGATTTTTTTATAGCTTTCCGCCTCATACTCCGCTTCGGGGAACACATCCGCCGCCACTTTAATGGTGAGGGACGCATCGGGGTCGAAGGTCTGGATCAAGTTCTCCATGTCCGAGCGCAGGGAAAAATTGCCGATGATGGGCAATTCCTCTTGCTTGACAGCCGCCTTAATACTGTCGTCGATCAACTCTTCAATGGCCGTGGCCTTAATGTAGCTTTGTCCCAAACGCTG
The DNA here is from genome assembly GCF_014698605.1 of Synechocystis sp. FACHB-383. Taxonomy (NCBI): domain Bacteria; kingdom Bacillati; phylum Cyanobacteriota; class Cyanophyceae; order Synechococcales; family Merismopediaceae; genus Synechocystis; species Synechocystis sp. FACHB-383. The sequence continues at coordinate 24,267 of NZ_JACJTJ010000008.1, forward strand.
GATCACAATGGCCCTGGGCACCTTACCCCGACGGAACCCAGGAATATTAACGGTGCGGGTTAACTTTTTGACGACGTTCTCGTAAACCTTTTTCGACGCTGTGGCGGGAATCTCAATTTCTAGCCCAACTTGACTATCTGGCAATTTTTCCTGGGTAACTTTCATTGATGGGAAATCTCGATGGTGAAACAATGGGGGCAGTGGGCACTAAGTTCACCCCTGGAGGGCTGGGAAGGACTACAGAAATTGGTCTGTGGGCCCTTCTACCCGTGCTATGCTAGGTTCACTTAGACCGAGGGAAATGTTTCCCTTCTAGCCCCGCAACGCAATGACTCGGGGAAGACCTGTGGCGGTCAACCCAATTGATCATAATATAAGCCGGGTGCCATTTTTCCCTAGGGCAAGAATCTTTTCCCGCTGGGCCCATTGTTCCATGGGTAAGTCTTTCCGCCGTGGTGGCCACCCAGACCGGTTTGAACAAATTGGGCAAAATCAATAATTTTTCTAGCTGGACAATTCAATAATGGCCTTGCTGTTTACCGGGAAATGCCCTGCGCCACAACCTATTTTTTCTTTATCTTGCTGATTTTTTGCCCCAATGACTTTGACCAACTTGGCTGGATTGAGCGGTTTAATTGAGCTTAATGCCACTGTCTGAGCACCTTGTCCATCTTTTGATCCTGATTAGCTACTGGAGGAGTAAGCCTTGCCATCACCGATACGCGTTGCCATCCTGGGGGCCACTGGGGCCGTTGGCACAGAATTACTGGAGCTACTGGCCAGCCGGAATTTTCCCCTGGCGGATTTAAAACTGTTAGCATCGCCCCGTTCTGCGGGGAAAACCCTGGAGTTTCAGGGGGAAAAGTTACCGATCCAGGTGGTGGACGGGTCAGCCTTTAAAGACTGTGACCTGGTATTAGCCTCCGCAGGGGGTTCCACCTCCAAACGTTGGGCCGAGGAAATTACCAAGGCTGGAGCGGTGATGGTGGATAATTCCAGCGCTTTTCGCATGGTGCCGGAAGTGCCCCTCGTGGTGCCCGAAATCAATCCCGAGGCGGCCCAAAATCACCAAGGCATCATTGCCAACCCCAACTGCACGACAATTTTAATGGGGGTGGCCATCTATCCCTTGCACCAAATTCAACCCATTCAACGCATTGTGGTGGCCACCTATCAGTCCGCCAGTGGGGCTGGGGCCATGGCCATGGAGGAAGTCAAACACCAAAGTCGGGATATCCTGGCAGGAAAAACTCCCCAAGCCGAAATTTTGCCCTATCCCCTAGCGTTTAACCTCTTTCCCCACAATTCCCCCATCACAGCCAATCATTACTGTGAAGAGGAAATGAAAATGGTGCAGGAAACGCGGAAAATTTTCGCCGCCGAGGAGATCAGAATTACGGCTACCTGTGTGCGGGTACCGGTGCTCCGGGCCCACTCAGAAGCGGTTAACTTGGAATTTGCCACGCCGTTCCCGGTGGAATTGGCCAAAACGGCGATCGCCAAGGCCCCAGGGGTAAAACTGGTGGAGGATTGGCAAAAAAATTATTTCCCCATGCCTATAGATGCTACCGGCCAGGATGATGTGTTGGTGGGGCGGATTCGCCAGGATATTTCCCACCCCAATGGTTTGGACCTGTGGTTGTGCGGTGACCAGATTCGTAAAGGGGCGGCCCTCAATGCGGTGCAAATCGCCGAACTGTTAGTGGAGCGGGGTTGGCTGTAGAATTTTTCCAAACCCACCGATGGTCACTTGCCCGTTGCCCTTTTTCCGTTGAGATAGTCTATGGCTGATTTTGTGAACGCTTCCCCCTTTGGCTCTGTGTTAACTGCTATGGTCACCCCCTTTAATGCCGATGGCGGGGTGGATTATGGGGTAGCGGAAAAATTGGCTGACCATCTTATTACCCATGGCAGTGACGGACTGGTGGTCTGTGGCACTACGGGGGAATCCCCCACCCTTTCCTGGGAGGAAGAACATGAACTGTTTCGGGTGGTTAAACAAACCGTCGGCGATCGGGGCTCCGTCATTGCCGGCACCGGCTCCAACTGCACCAGGGAGGCCATGGAAGCAACCCAGATTGCGGCCAAGTTGGGGGTAGATGGTTCCCTCCAAGTGGTGCCCTACTATAACAAACCGCCCCAGGAAGGTTTATTGGCCCATTTCCAGGCGATCGCCCGCTGTGCCCCGGAGTTGCCCATGATGTTGTATAACATCCCCGGTAGAACGGGCCAAAATTTGGCTCCGGAAACGGTGTATCGTCTGGCGGAAGTGGAAAACATTGTGGCCATCAAAGAAGCCACCGGCAGTTTGGAACAAGCTTCCCTGATCCGGGCCCATACCCCGGAGGATTTTGCTATCTATGCCGGGGATGATGTGCTCACTTTACCCCTTTTGGCAGTGGGAGGGGCCGGGGTGGTCAGCGTGGCCAGCCATCTCGTTGGCGATCGCCTCCGGGCCATGGTGCAAAACTTTGCCCAGGGAGCAACGGCCCAAGCCCTCGAAATTCATCTGCAGTTAATCCCCCTATTTAAAATTCTCTTCTGCGCCACCAACCCCATCCCGGTCAAAACGGCCCTAGGACTCCAGGGTTGGCCCGTGGGAGCCTTCAGACCCCCCCTCTGTGCCCTGTCCTCTAGTCACACTGAACAACTACAGTCCGTACTAAGGGATTTAGCCTTACTTCCCTAGGGGAGAGAAGCCCGGGATAGCTGTTGGGTCAACCGGAGGAAAATAGACTGGATGAAGGGGAAACTTGACCTTGGTCATGGCAGTCAGAGGATGTCAATGACGGACCACAATAATTTTTGATCAATTACCATCACCCCCATTGCTAAAACCCAACCCAATGTTGATAATTTCTCTATTTTTTTCTCAGCATAGGTACTTATCTGGAGAGTATGTGCTAGAATGGCATGAACTTAAGAGCGAAGTAAGTTTTTCAATTCCGTCCAAACCTGAATAGATAATCCATCCTCTATGCAAGCTAGTTCATTACACCGATTAGCTACCGGCTTCAGCGTCTTCTTCCAATGTTCGACAGTTTCCGAGTCCAGGATGAGCTAAGTTTTTCCCAATCAGTATTCCTTGCCGCTCTCCATCACTAGAGTTTGCTCTCTCCCCAATGGCTTCAGAGACCACAAATACATTCACTCCCTGGGACGTTGCCAAAATTCGATTCTGCCCATCCCTATTCCCCAAGAAATAAGGTGGAATACTAACCCAAAGATTGAATTGCATCGGTCATTTGCTGGTCACTTAGCCCCACTTTTGCTCTACTCAAGCCTCAGTTTTTTCTTTGATTTCTTCAAGTTGTGCCGCAACTGTTGATTTTCCCTAGCTAAATTACAACGTTTTTTTATTTACACTATGGCTAAAAATACCCAAACCCCTACCCTTAAAATTCTTCCCCTTGGTGGCCTGCACGAAATTGGCAAAAACACCTGCGTCTTTGAGTACGACGATGAAATTTTACTGCTCGATGCTGGGCTCGCTTTTCCCACCGATGACATGCATGGCGTCAATGTTGTACTGCCCGATATGACCTATTTGAGGGAAAATCGCGAGAAGATCAAGGGCATGGTGGTTACCCACGGCCACGAAGACCACATTGGTGGCATTGCCTATCACCTCAAGCAGTTTGACATTCCCATTATCTACGGCCCCAGGCTAGCCATGGCCCTACTACGGGACAAACTGGAGGAAGCGGGCATGCTGGAGCGCACCAATTTGCAAACCGTCTCCCCCCGGGAAATGGTGCGTTTGGGTAAATCCTTTGTGGTGGAGTTTATCCGCAATACCCACTCCATTGCCGACAGTTACTGTTTGGCCATCCACACGCCCCTGGGGGTAGTGATGCACAGTGGAGATTTTAAAATTGACCATACCCCCATTGATGGCGAATTTTTTGACCTGCAAAAGGTAGCGGAATATGGCGAAAAAGGCGTGCTTTGTTTACTGAGCGACTCCACCAATGCGGAAGTGCCGGGTATCACCCCCTCCGAAGCCTCCGTTATTCCCAACCTAGACCGGGTTTTCTCCCAGGCGGAAGGTCGTTTGATGGTGACCACCTTTGCTTCTTCGGTGCACCGGGTCAATATTATTCTCAGCTTGGCCCAAAAACATCAGCGGAAAGTGGCTGTGGTGGGACGGTCGATGCTCAATGTCATTGCCCATGCCCGTAAGTTGGGTTACATCAAATGCCCAGACAATTTATTTGTGCCCTTGAAGGCGGCCCGCAATTTACCTGACCAACAACAGTTAATTTTAACCACCGGCTCCCAGGGGGAACCCCTTGCGGCCATGACTCGAATTTCCAAGGGTGAACATCCCCAAATTAAAATTCGCCAGGGGGACACGGTGGTCTTTTCGGCCAATCCCATCCCCGGTAATACCATTGCGGTGGTCAACACCATTGATCGCCTGATGATGCAGGGGGCCAATGTAATTTACGGTAAGCACCAGGGCATCCACGTTTCTGGTCATGCTTCCCAGGAAGAACACAAAATGTTGCTGGCCCTCACCCGACCCAAGTTCTTTGTGCCTGTGCATGGGGAACACCGTATGTTGGTCAAACACTCCCAGATGGCCCAAGCCCAGGGCATTCCCAGTGAAAACATTGTCATTGTCAATAATGGTGATGTAATTGAACTGACCGGCGATCGGATCCGGGTGGCGGGACAAGTGCCTTCCGGCATTGAATTGGTGGATCAGGCGGGGATTGTCCACGAAAGCACCATGGCGGAGCGGCAACAAATGGCCGAAGACGGTTTGGTGACAGTGGCGGCGGCCCTGAGCAAAACTGGTACATTGTTAGCCTATCCGGAAGTCCATTGCCGGGGCGTGGTGATGACCATTCAGCCTAATTTGCTGGAAGAACTGATTGTGCGTACCATCGAAAATTTCCTGACAGAGCGGTGGTCAGAGTTCACCCATGGTTCCAACGGCTCCACGGAGGTTAGTTGGAATGCTTTGCAAAAAGAATTGGAGTCCAGCCTGCAACGACTAATCAAACGGGAACTGCAAAGTAGTCCCATGGTCTTGTTGATGTTACAAACTGACACCCCCATCGAATTGGATCAGGTACCCCAAAGCGTCAGTGTTGCTTCTAGCACTCCAACACCCCGTAAAAAAGTGGTTCTTACTAAAACTCCAGAACCGAAAGTGAAAGTCAAACCGGAGAAAAAAGTGGTTACCACTGCCGAGCCTAGCGGCCAGCCGGTCAGCGCCACCAAGGTTTACCGTCGTAGTCGCAAGCGCTCCACTACTTCTGTTTCTTCCTAATATCTATTATTGTTTTGGCTGGGGTTCTATCCATTGGACCCTGGCCAATTTCTTTGTAAGTCCGGTAATTGTCGAGCAAAATTAATGTCCACTGTGATTCCCACTTCCCAAGAACCTGTCACCCTCCCCAATGAAATCCTGGAAATTTCCATTAGCATTGCTGTCAAGGAGTTAGACCCCAGCCTAGTCAATGAACAATTTTTGAAGTTCAGTGGCATTGTGCCCAACGAATGGGAGTTGAACCAACAGCCGGTGGTGAGTAAAGCTGGCTCCCAATTGGTGTTTAAGAATGGACTCAGCATTGTCGCCCAGCCCCGTTCCCTGACGTTTTTAGAAGGGATGAACGATAAAACGGCGGAAGTGATAACCGTGGGTAAAGTCGCCAGTGCCTTTGTCGAAAAATTACCCAATGCCCAATATAACGGTGTGGTGGTAACCCCCAAATGTTTAATTCCCCTGCCGGATCAAAACGACGGTGCCCGGAAGTTCATCACTGGTACTCTACTGGCATCCGGTTCCTGGCAAGATTTGGGCAAGGCCCCTGTGCAGGCGGCGGTGGAATTCACCTATCTTTTGGAAGGCTGTCAATTTAACCTTAAAGTTAATCAGGCGACCTTGCAGATTCCCGATCGCCAGGCGGTGAGTGCGTTGTTGTTTGCCGGTAATTTTAACTACAGCTTGAACAATCCCAATCCCCAAGAACGGGTCAACGTGGCCAGACAGTACATTGAGGCGTGGCAATCTGACTTGGATACATTTCGGGCTATTGTCCACGAAAAATTCTTGGCTGAGCAACAGCCCCAAACGGTTTTTGGTTAATTAATTCTCTTTGTCTTCCAGTTTCAGACCAGGAAGTTAACCAGTAAAAACTCATACTTTATCCATGGATACCAAGCCCCCTCGACAACGATTAATCGGTTTGACAGGGGGCATTGCCACGGGAAAAAGTACCGTCTCAGACTTTTTAAACCAAAAGTATGGCGTTTCCATCCTTGACGCCGACCTTTATGCCCGCCAAGCAGTGGCATCTGGTTCTGGGATTCTCTTGGCGATCGCCAGGCGTTACGGCCCGGAAATTGTCGATCAACGGGGACAATTAAATCGGCAAGCCCTGGGGGAAATTATTTTCAATAATACCCAGGAAAAACAATGGCTGGAATCCCAAATTCATCCCTTTGTTAAACAATGTTTTCAGTCCGCCCTAGCCCAATTAGAACAGAAGCAAACGGTGGTATTGAGTATCCCTCTATTGTTTGAAGCCCAGTTAACGCATTGGGTGACAGAAATTTGGGTAGTTACCTGTGGCCCGGCACAGCAAATAGAAAGATTAATTCAGCGCAATGGTTTGACAGAGGCACAGGCTTTGGCCCGCATTGCTAGTCAGATGCCTTTAGCGGAAAAAATTGCCCAAGCGGATATGGTGCTGGATAACTCTGGGCAAATTGCTGACTTAGAATCACAAATTGTAGAGGCCTGGCGATCGGTATTTTAAACGAGCATCCTCAACAGATTGATATTGCAAGAGTGCCCCAAAAATTGAGACTGGCCAGGCCTTCTTTCAGGTTGGCTCCCGCTAAATTACGCCAATATTATCAGCGGCCAAAGTCAAAATTAAGTCATTGTAATCCCGGTCTGACAAGCCGGAATTGACGGCGATATCTTCAATGCCAATGGTGAGCCTGCCCCCCATACTGCCAAAGGTTTGGAATTGAGCCGCTCCTCCTGGATTGGCAGCGGAATAGGAACTAAAGGCGGCGTTAATGTTGTCCTGGGGCAATAAGAGAACACCATAGTTGGCAGTGGAGTCGAGTCCTAAGGCAAAGCCCTGGGTGCCTTGAAAAGCTGGCAATTGGGCCGCCGAGAATACTAAACCTTCATTTTGGGCTTGGGTAAAAGCGGCGGCTAAGTAACCACTTTGTCCCGGCAAAAGGCCATTGACTGCCCCAGTTAAATCGTCAGTGCGATAGAAAGCCAGTCCGTTTTCATTGCCCGCCAGACGACGGACAGTGAGGGGCGCCGATTGCCCGGCAAAATTAGTATTAGTGCCCGTGTTGGGTAAACTGAAACTAGCAGTTATGCCCCCAGCAAAGGTGGCTGTGGCATTATTTCCTTCCACTGATAAGCTGGCCAAGGCCAATTGGTTACCGCTACTATCCTGGGCAAAGGGAGTCCAGGTGCCAGTATCAATGGATTGCACTGCCGTGGTACCAAAGGCCTGCCCTTCAGAAGTGAACCAATTACTGCTCGGATCATCGGAGTACACTTTGTCCACCGTCAAAACATTGGCGCTACTAGCTTGGGCATCACTAAGCACAGTGAGACTAACAGTGCCGTTGGTTAAGCCAAAGGTAAAAGTGCCCCCGGCGCTATCGGTACGGGCCACAGTTAAATCGGTAGTTTGGGTTAAGGAAAAACTATTGGCTCCCACTGCTTGACTGACTAAACCATTAATCCAGCCATTGGCAATTTGGGTTTCGCCTAAATTATTATCTACCCCTTGATTATTATTAAATGTGTTGTTTGTGGAAGGACTATTGAGAAAGCTGTAGCCATAGCCCTGGTTGGTTTGGGATTCATTCCCGGTTAAATTGTTACCCCCACTGCCGACAATGGCGAATCCGTCGCTGTCATTGCCTTGGGAAAAATTATTAATTAATTGGTTGCCGGTGCCTGTTGTGTTGACGGTAAAACCAAAGCCATTATTATTTATGGCGATTACCTGGGGATCATTATCGGGCAACTCTGGGCTGGGTGCACCTCCAATAATATTGTTGAAAGCTTGATCTGTAATTAACAAACCTCCTAAACCATTGCCAAGAGGTAAATCAGTATTAAATCCTCCTCCTATTTGTGAATTAATAACAGTATTATTATGAGCTCGATCAGCAATGACTAAGCCGTAACCCTTATTGGCGGAAAAAAGATTAATGGGGAGGGCAGAAGGGGTTTGGCTTTGAAAACCACCAATGAAGTTGTTGTTAGCATTGCCACCGATCAAAACACCATGGCCACCGTTGGGTAATGGACTGTCGCCAAAAGTACTAGTGCCAGCAATATTCGGATCAATTGTTACTCCCGTAGCGTTCCCCGTAAGATGAATCCCATGGCGAACATTACCGGAAAACGCATTGGTTCGCAGGGTATTATTGCCCCCGGTGGAAGTAATTAAAATGCCGTCTTGACCGTTTGGAGCAATAGTACTAAAAGCAAATAGGCCACTGAAGGTATTGAAAGAGGTAAACCCGGTAACTTCGTCTTTTACTTCCACGCCGTTGAGGGTATTACCGGAAGTTACATTACCCAGGGGAATTATGCTCCCGAAACGAGTATCGCGGGAAGTTCCCTCCACCATCACACCGTTTAAACCATTGCTAACAATGGTGGCGTTATTAGCTCCAGCGCCAAAAAAGTTGGCATGGACGATAGTATTATCAGCATTGGTTAAACGCAGACCGTTACCGCCATTACCACTGACAACGTTGTAGAAAACAAAAGGATTTTGACTTACAGTTGTTCCTAACAAAAAGTTGTTGTCAGCTTCATTAATGGCGACGCCATCAGCTCCATTACCTAATGCAGAATTACCATCAGCCACAGTGCCAATGAAGTTCCCCGCTAGGGTGTTAAATTCCGATTGTTGGTCAATTAAAACACCGTTGCCCGTATTGCCAGAAATTAAATTACCCTGGGGAGGAACAACGAATTTAACTGGGCTCCCATCTCCAAAAGGCCCCGCATCCACGGGATTATTGCCCCCGGTTTCAAAACCACCAATGAAGTTATCACGAGAGCCTTGGGTAACTAAAATGCCGTTGAGGCCATTGCCTAATTTGATTTGCCCAGTTACATCTGTCCCGATGTAATTCATCGAGATGCGGTTATTAGACGAACCAGCCAAACGGATACCATTGCCTTGGTTTCCGGAAATAACATTGGAAAGCTGAAACTGACCGCTAGCACTGCTGGTAGTACCAATCAAATGTTGGCTCGTTTGAGTACCGAGAAAAATGCCATCTCCCTGGTTTCCCCTGGCGGTCTGGCCATCTAAATCGACACCAATATAGTTACCCTGGATAATGATGTTATCAACTTCAACGGTAATTCCATTAGTACTACTGCCAAAGATCGCCAAGCCTAAAACTTGGGAACCAGCGGCACTATTCCCCCCTGAACTGGTAAATTTAAAACCGGTGTTGTTGTTGAAATTGATCGCCACCAGGGGACGGCCATCAAAACCAGGGGCGGTGGTGCCGTCTATGGTGACATTATCAATAATTTCCGGTAGATCTGACAGTAGATTAATGGAGCCGGTGACAGCAAAGCTAATAACATCATTGCCAGGGTTGAGGTTCGCATCTAAAATCGCCTGTCGTAGGGAACCAGCGCCAGAATCATTAAGATTTGTAACAGTAAAATTTACCATGGTCACTGAACCGTATTCAAATTTAAACTACTTTCCATTTGCCGCCCATTATTTCACATAACCGTCGGTAGTCCACCCCCTGCGTATCTTTGGCGATCGTCCGATTAAAACCCTGCCGGGGCAAGAAATCCAACCCACCATTCGCAAAGTTTCCATGGCACTGTCTGACATTTGGCGGGGGGCGTTGAAGGTTGTGATTGGCTATATCTCTGTAGTACGGGGAGATATTTTGAAATTATTGCCAACCTTAAAAAGGCAGAGTTTTGACCAGATTTACTTTGCTCCCCCCTACGACAGTGAGCTTTATTTCTCATCACCCCCTATCCCAGACTTAAATGCCACCAATATTACCAGCGGCGATGGTCAAAATAAGGTCGTTATAATCCCGGTCTGACAAGCCAGAGTTAACGGCAATATCTTCAATGCCAATGGTGAGTCTCCCCCCAATACTGCCAAAGGTTTGGAATTGAGCCGCTCCTCCTGGATTGGCAGTGGAATAGGAACTAAAGGCGGCGTTAATGTTGTCCTGGGGTAATAAGAGAACACCATAGTTGGCAGTGGAGTCGAGTCCTAAGGCAAAGCCCTGGGTGCCCTGAAAAGCTGGCAATTGGGCCGCCGAGAACACTAAACCTTCGTTTTGGGCCCGGGTAAAAGCGGCGGCTAAGTAACCACTCTGCCCCGGCAAAAGGCCGTTGACTGCCCCAGTTAAATCGTCAGTGCGATAGAAAGCCAGTCCATTTTCATTGCCAGCCAGACGACGGACAGTGAGGGGCGCCGATTGCCCGGCAAAATTAGTATTAGTGCCCGTATTGGGTAAACTGAAACTAGCAGTTACTCCCCCAGCAAAGGTGGCTGTGGCATTGTTCCCTTCCACCACCAAACCGTTCAAAGCTAATTGATTACCGCCACTGTCCTGGGCAAAGGGAGTCCAGGTGCCAGTGTCAATGGATTGCGCTGCCGTGGTACCAAAGGCCTGCCCTTCAGAAGTGAACCAATTACTGCTCGGATCATCGGAGTACACTTTGTCCACCGTCAAAACATTGGCGCTACTAGCTTGGGCATCACTGAGAACAGTGAGACTAACAGTGCCGTTGGTTAAGCCAAAGGTAAAAGTGCCCCCGGCACTATCAGTACGGGCCACAGTTAAATCGGTAGTTTGGGTTAGGGAAAAACTATTGGTTCCCACTGCTTGACTGACTAAACCGTTAATCCAGCCATTGGCAATTTGGGTTTCACCTAAATTATTATTTACTCCCTTGTTGTCATTAAATGTGTTGTCGACCCCAGGGCTATTGAGAAAACTGTAGCCGTAACCGTCATTAGTTTGGGATTCGTTCCCGACCAATGTGTTGCCATTACTGCCGATCACAGTAAATCCGCCGCCATCGTTATTTTCCGCTAGGTTACTGATTAATTGGTTGCCGACCCCTGTTGTATTGAGGACAAAACCAGAGCCATTATTATTCTTGGCGATCGCCTGGGGGTCATCGGACACTCCGGCAGTGGGAAAACCACCGACAATATTGTTAAAAGCTTGGTCAGTAATTAACATTCCTCCCAAACCATTACCGAGGGGAAGATCAGTATTAAATCCTCCTCCCATTTGGGAATTGATCACAGTATTGTCATGGGCTTGGTCAGCAATGACTAAACCAAAACCACCATTGGCAGAAAATAAATTGCGCGGGATAACGGAAGGAGTTTGATTTTCAAAGCCACCAATAATATTATTGTTAGCATTACCACTGAGTAAAACACCATGGCCTCCATTGGGCAATGCACTATCACCAAAGGTACTAGCTCCCACAACATTAGGATCAATAGTTACCCCGGTAGCGTTCCCTGTGAGGTGAATGCCATTGCCAGTATTACCAGAAAATACATTGGTGCGGATGGTATTATTCCCACCGGTAGAAGTAACCAAAATCCCATCTTGACCGTTTGGTGCCGCAGTACTGAAAGCAAATAAACCACCAAAAGTATTGAAGGAAATAAAGCCAGTAACTTCATCCTTAACTTCTACGCCGTTGAGGGTATTACCTGCAATTACATTGCCCAGGGGAATCACTCCCCCTAGGGTGGTATTGGTAGAATTTCCCTCCACCATCAACCCGTTTAAACCATTACTAACAATGGTGGCATTATTAGCGCCAACCCCCAAAAAATTGGCATGGATAGTAATGTTATCGGCATTAGTTACCCGCAGACCATTACCACCATTACCACTGACAACGTTGTAGAAAACAAAAGGATTTTGACTTACAGTTGTTCCTAACAAAAAGTTGTTGTCAGCTTCATTAATGGCGACCCCATCTTCCCCATTCCCTAAGGCAGAATTACCATCAGCCACAGTGCCAATGAAGTTCCCTGCTAAAGTGTTAGATTCCGATTGTTGGTCAATTAAAACGCCGTTGCCTGCATTGCCAGAAATTAAATTTCCCTGGGGAGGAACCACAAATTGAACGGGGCTGCCATCCCCAAAAGGCCCTGCATCCACGGGGTTATTGCCCCCGGTTTCAAAGCCGCCAATGAGGTTATCACGAGATCCTTGGGTAACTAAAATACCATTGAGTCCATTGCCCAATTGAACCTGTCCAGTTACGTCTGTCCCGATGTAGTTCATCGAGATGCGGTTATTAGACGAACCAGCCAAACGGATACCATTGCCTTGGTTGCCGGAAATGACATTGGAAAGCTGAAACTGACCGCTAGCACTGCTGGTGGTCCCAATCAGATGTTGGCTCGTTTGAGTACCGAGAAAAATGCCATCTCCCTGGTTTCCCCTGGCGGTCTGGCCATCTAAATCGACGCCAATATAGTTACCTTGGATGGTGATGTTATCAACTTCAACGGTAATTCCATTAGTACTACTATTGATAACCGCTAGACCAAGGAGTTGGGACCCCGCAGCACTATTGCCATTGAAATTAGTAAATTTAATTCCAGGATTATTGTTGAAATTAATTGCGACTAGGGGGCTGCCGTCGAAACCTGGGGCGGTGGTGCCGTCTATGGTTAAAGTATCGATAATGTCCGGCAGGGCCGAAAGCAGGTTAATCGAGCCAGTGACAGCAAAGCTAATTACGTCAGCGCCAGGGCTGAGGTTGGCATCTAAAATTGCTTGTCGTAGGGAACCAGAACCAGAATCGTTAAGATTCGTAACGGTAAAGCTTGCCATAATTTTGATACCAAAACCTTTGTTTAACTGTACACGGTTTTCCTTCCAGGTCTAAACCCAATTAGACGATCGCCGGGGCGAAAACTGGACTAAGATTAAGTGCCGCAGAAACAAATCGAGATCTATGCCGTCAGTGGGGGTAAATCGCCAGAATTTGAACATTTTAGCTGCTACCACATTTAGCGTTTTGCCCCTACAATAAGACTCCCCGCACACTAGATATGGAGTCTTGTTCCGGCAAGACCGATGGCAGAATGAATCACTTGCAAGAATGGCGGCAAAGTTGTGTAGATGACCAACTGACCCGTCTTAATGTTACTCCCCTGCTGGGGGATGCCCCCGCCCAACATCTGCTTTATGCCGATGCCATCCAACGTCGTAATGATGGCCGGGTTAGTGATGGTCTGTTGAAACGTTATGCCCACATCGCCGCGGGGGGCTGGTGGTGTTCTGGCATCGATTTATTGTCCGGGGAGAAAGATCTATGGGGGTGTTTTAAACCCGATCGCCCGAGGCAAGATGGGGAAAGCAGTAAAACTATTAAATATGAGCATCCCCCCAAAACCCCCACAGGAATTTTTGCCCTGCGGGTGCCCCTTCATCTTTGGGAAAGGATTGCCACTAAAGCAGGGGTAACCCTGACAACGGAGGATCAAGATCCAGACCAGCCGGATTTAGGCTTTTGGCAATGGTTAATGGGCCATCCAGAAATTCCCTTGGTGATCACAGAAGGCGCAAAAAAGGCCGGGGCTCTGCTCACGGCCGGCTACGGGGCGATCGCCTTACCGGGAGTCCACAACGGTTACCGCACTCCTAGGGATGAGCAAGGGCAACGCATCGGCAAATGCCAACTAATTCCGGCCCTGGGTAAATTAGCCACTCCCGGCAGGCAAATTCTGATTGCCTTCGACCAAGACAGTAAACCCAAAACCATCCAGCAGGTGAATTTAGCCATTCAACGGTTGGGCTATCTGTTCAGTCGTCAGGGCTGTGAAGTCAAAGTTCTGCAATGGGAGCACCACCTTGGTAAGGGGATCGATGATGTGATTGCTAACCAGGGCAGTGATTATCTGCAACAGTTGGCTAGTAAAGCTCTGCCCCTGGAAATTTGGAAAGCCCACCGGCTCAATCGCCTCACTCATAACCGGGGCGTGGAAGTGGAAGCTCGCTATTTACCGCCCCTGACCATTCCCGCTACGGAAAAATTAATTGCCCTGCGATCGCCGAAGGGCACAGGCAAAACCGAATTTCTGGCCCGCATTGTCCGCCAGGCCCAGGCAGAACACAGGCCAGTGCTGGTAATTGGCCACCGCATTCGTTTAGTACAAGAACTCTGTCACCGTTTTCAATTGCCCTACGTGGGGGATTTACCCTCTTCTCCCCTGGCTCGCCAAAGGGGTTTTGGTCTATGCATCGACTCCCTCCATGGCCACTCCCAAGCCCAGTTTGACCCGGAACAGTGGCAAGATTGCCTGATTATTATCGACGAAGTGGAGCAAGTGCTCTGGCACGGACTTAATTCCGACACCTGCCGTCGTCAGCGGGTGGCTATTTTGCGGAACCTCAAGCAACTACTGCAACATAGCCTAGAAGGAGAAGGACAAATTTATGTGGCCGATGCTGATTTAACCGATGTTTCCCTCGATTATTTGATCAGTTTGAGCGGTATTCCCCTCCAACCCTATGTGATCCGTAACCATTGGCAACCGGGGGCAGAAGAGGCTTGGCCCATTTATCACTTTGGCGAAAACGATCCCAAGCAACTGGTCAAACAACTGTTACACCATATTCGGGAAGGGGGTAAACCGTTCGTTTGTTTATCTGCCCAAAAGCTCACCAGCGCCTGGGGCACCCGCAACCTGGAAGCCTACCTGAAAAAACAGTTTCCCGATCGCCGTATTTTACGCATTGACGCCGAATCCCTCTCCGATCCCCACCATCCAGCCCATGGCAGTTTAACTAACCTCAATCAGGTGTTGGCAGACTATGACATTGTGCTCAGCAGTCCCGCAGTGGAAACCGGGGTCAGCATTGACCTGCAGAACCATTTCACCTCTGTTTGGGGTATTGCCCAGGGCATCCAAACCGCCACTTCCGTTTGCCAATCCCTCGGCCGCATCCGCCAAAATATTCCCCGTTATCTCTGGGCCGCTAGCTATGGCTTTAACCAAGTGGGCAATGGAGCTACGGCCATTAGCAAATTCCTCACTGCCGGTCATCGCTTAACGGAGGTCAATATCCGCTTACTGCAACAGTCTGACTTGGATAATTTAGACGACTTAGACACGGGTTTCCAGGCGGAATCTTTGCTTTGTTGGGCCAAAATGGCGGTGCGCATTAACCTGGCCATGGTTAATTACCGGGAATCCATTCTTGGGCTGTTACACCAGGAAGGGCATCAGTTATTGGGGCCGCCCCCGGCTTTACCTTCCCTTCCAACCCCCGCCAGTGACCCAGACCATCCCCTCAGTACGGTCGCCCCTCAGCCCCTGCAACAGGCCATTGAAGCGGTGCGAACACAAAATTATCTCGCTGACTGCCAGGCGATCGCCGACGCTCAACCGTTAACGGAGCCGGAATATCAACAATTAAAGAAAAGGCTAGTGAAAAATGGCCGGGAACGCCAAAGGTTACGCCGCCATGAACTGGCCCAACGCTACGGCATCCCTGTGACGGCCGACCTGGTGCAAAAAGATGACCAAAATTGGTATCAAAAACTGCGTTGGCATTACTTCCTCACTGTGGGAAGACCATTCCTAGGCGATCGGGATGCCAAAATTGCCCGTTTACTATTGGATCAAGGACAGGGTAGTCTCTTTCTGCCGGACTTTAATGGCTCCCAGTTAGGGGCAATCATCGGCACCTACGACATCATCGGTATTCCTATTCTCCTCGGCCATCCCCAACGGGAATTGTGTGCCCTGGATGAGGATTTAATTGCGTTGGGTAAATTAGCTTTAGCGAACCGGGATGACATCAAAACGGTGGTGGGCATTGGTTTGGCCAAAAATGCCAGTCCCATCACCATTGTGCGTCGCTTCCTAGAAAAACTGGGCTTTGGCATTAAATTAGTCCGCACCCAAACTGTGCAGAAAAAGCGGGTGCGAATTTATCAAATCACCTGCCCCCAGGATGGCCGGGAAAAGGTCTTCCAAGCTTGGCTCCAAGGTGATCGCCAATGTCCCGGCAGTTCAGAACAATGGATGGCGGATTACTGGCAAAAATTACAGAATGCCCCCAGAGTGGAGGATCAAAATCAGCCCTTTGTGCAACTTAGCCTGGAGTTGGGGTAGCTCTGATGTCTAGGACTAAACAAGGGAGCTTGGATAAATGGACTCGACAAACCAATAGCTTTAGCTAGGGGAAGTCAATTTCAGTTGATGTTAATTCAAACGGCAGAGTGAACTACTCCGACCCGCTTAAGCTGAAGTCGTAGGTTCATATCCAGAAACCAGCAACGGATTAAACCCTTTCCATGGTGGGCTGGGGGCGACTGGTGAGAATATCCAACAGCAGTTGCATTTGGTACAGATTGAGATAGGTGGGAAAATCCAAATGTCCTTTGAGGAGCATTTCTCGGTAAATTTCCTGACATTGCCGTAGATGTTCCGTCATCCAAGGCGTATTATGGCCCTGCCATTGTTGCACCTCAGTTAAACCGCCGATGATTTTGGTTAAATCCTTATCCTGCTGACGGTTAATTTCCATGCGACATTGTTCGATGAAAACTTCATTCATTCCTTCAATTTGTTGATACAAATCCGGTGCCAAATTGCCCTCAATCAACATCAAACGATAGCTCTGTTTTAAACTTTCAATTTCCCTTAACGCTTCCTGGGGGTTTTCTCCAGCGGTTGTGCCCAAATCGGCGATCGCCTGACGATGGCCCACTAGGAACTTTTCCGTTTTACGCTTGCGCCAACCCCTAATTAAAAAACCAATGGTGGTGGTGCTCAACAACATAATGGAAGCGGCCTGCAGGGGTTTGTTGTCCTGGAGATAACGTAGCCAAGCAATGCGGGGGTCTCCCTCCCGATAGGTGCGGATGGCCGCAGGATGAATGTACAGCAGACCTTCATAAAGATTAACCGAGCCATTTTCCGCTGCTAATTTGGGGTAAAAAGAAGCAAATTGACGGGAATTGGCAAAAATCGCCCAGGTCATCAGGGCTACCTTTTCCCGACCCACATTGGGCCTGGTCAGCAACGCCCCCCCGGTGGAAATGGTGAGTACATCTTCCGAGGGAAAGGGAGGCAAAGCGCGGTACGTCCCTTGGGGAATATAGGCTTTGCGATAGGACTCGGGAAACTGCAAAGTCAGGTAATTAATAAAGCTTTCGCTCAGGGGCACAAAATTAACATCTCTAACAATGGTCAATTGTTCCCGCACTTCATCGCTGGCCTTGAGGGGTCCCACATACACCAGCGCATCCAAAGGACTGTCGGGGGCAGTAAAACTTTGCAAGCCCAGGCCTAGAGCTGATTGGGTATAGGGTTGAATGGTCAAACTGGTGGAGTCAAATAAGCGGGTGGCGGTGAAGTTGATGCCACTGCCGGGGGGCCCAATGCTAACTTTTTTGCCTTCTAGGTCCCTCAAGGTATTCACATTGTCATTTTTGCGGCCAACAATGTGGGCATATTCTTCAGTCAAAATGGCCACGGCGGCCACATCCCCCGCTTTCATGGCTTCGCTGGCCACATCCAATTGCACTAGGGCAAAATCCACTTCCCCATCCAATAGCCGCTGTAGATTTTGTTGGGAACCCTGGGAATTTTTTTCATCTTCCACCACTAAATCCACGGTGGCCGCTGATTCCTGAATTTGTTGACCAATGCGGGCATAGGCACTGAGGTTACTGCCACTGGACAGGGTAACGGTGGTGGGTCTCCTGGTGGTGCAACCAACGAATACCAGGGGCAAAAAGACAATCACAACCACAGCCCAGCGGAGTCGATGTTGGAGTAATTTCTGTAGGGAAAAATTATTGGCCAATGGGGACAGGGTAAAAAGGTTCAAAACTGGACTAGATCTCAAGGCTGGTGGCGAATGGGGGAGATGAAAAGTACCGCTACCTCCGGCCGGCAAAGCTTGAATAGTGATTTCAGGAGCCGAATCCATTGAAGATAGACTGACTTCACTCCACTATGGTAATGGTTGCCAAGGAACTGTCCATTGTTCCAGGGGTTAGGCTGATTTCCATGCCTTCTTTGGCGATCGCCGTGGCAGGAAATTGTTGTTTAGCCTGATTTAATATGCCGTCTAACATGGAATCATCATGACCGGGGTCGTGGTGGAAAAGAATTAACTGCCTTACCCCAGCGGCCTGGGCTACCTTCACCGCCTCTTGCCAGGTGGAATGGCCCCAACCCACCTTGCTCACCTGGCGATCGTAATATTCTTCGTCGGTATAGGTTGCGTCAATAATCAACACATCCGCACCCTGGGCTAAAGCCAACACATTCCCATCCAGGCGATCGGGGAAATGTTCTGTATCCGTGATAAAGGCCACCGTAATGCCTTGCCAAGTCATCCGATAACCCATGGCTTCCCCGGGATGATTCAATGGCCTGGTCTGTAACTTAATATCATCAATGACAACGTCTTCCCCCACCTCCAAATCATAAAAGGCCACAATGCCCTGCATCGTTTGCAACGGCACAGGAAAATTGGGGTGTAACATCTGCTCATGGAGTCGTTGTTCAATGGTCATGCCATCGGGGGTGGGCACGCCATAAACTCGAAAAAAATTGCCAGGACGGAAAGCGGGGGCAAAAAAAGGAAATCCTTGGATATGGTCCCAGTGACTATGGGTAAAGAAAATATGGGCCGAGACTGCCCCCTTGCCCGATAGACTATCCCCTAACATCTTGATGCCCGTACCCGCGTCAAAAATCAGTCGTTCCTGTCCGATCGCCATTTCCACACAGGTGGTGTTGCCCCCATAGCGCAGTGTTGTTGGCCCTGGACAGGGGATGCTACCCCGTACTCCCCAAAATTTAATTTTGAATGTCATTGGACTGTCACTTCCTCTGGTTCCCTAGCAATGATGGCGGTAACTTCAACTAGACCAAAGGAATTGTGAGGAAAAGCCTTCGGCTGGGATTGATTAGCGATGTTCTTCTTGCACTTCCTTAATATTGTTTAGTTCGTTGACGTGGCCTAACTGGTCACGGACATCGTCAATAACCAAATTAAGTTGGGCAATTTTGTCTTCCAGGCGACGGCGGGCCAACTCAATATTTTCCTCGCTATCGAGATTTCCTCCCCCCTCAGTGTCCAATTTCTCCTGGTCGGGGCTTTGGGTGGCAGCTCGATTGGCCAGGACGGAACCTAAAATTCCCCCTACCACACCACCAATGACTGTGCCTAATAAAAATCCTCCGGCGAAGTTATCTTTTTGGGCCATGATTTTACTCCTGTTTTTAACTTTGGGGGGTGAAATTTGTAATTATTTGATTACTAGTTTAACGGCGTCATCAAGTACCAAAGCAACGATCGCCGGCATCCCCTAGGCCGGGCACAATGTAACCCCGGTCATTGAGCTGTTCGTCGATCATGGCGGTGTAGATGGTCAAATGGGGGTGGGCATTACTCAATTTCTGGAGGGCACTGGGGGCCGCCACCACGGAGACTAAACGGATTAAATTGGCATCAATACCTCTGGCCATGAGTAAATCCAGGGCGGCCATGATGGTGTTGCCCGTAGCCAACATGGGATCAAGTAATAAAAGATGGGTGCCGGGGGCAAATTGCTCCGGTAACTTGTTGAGATAAAGGCTGGGCTCCAGGGTAATTTCATTGCGCACCAAACCCAGATGGTAAATCTTTGCCAGGGGCAATAAACCTTGAGCCCCTTCTAATAATCCCAAACCCGCCCGTAGAATCGGCACAATTACAAAGGGTATTTGGGGGTCAATCAGGCTAGCCTTGGCGATCGCCAGGGGAGTTGTTACTTCCGTATCCACCGTTGGTAACCAATAACGACCAGCTTCATAGGTCAACCAACGCCCCAATTCCACCATGGCCGTTTTAAACAAAACCGGCGGCGTGTTTTCATCCCTAGCCACCCCCAACCAATGCTTAATTAAGGGATGCTCCGGCACATAAACACGTAATTGGGAAGCCATGGGAAAACTTAAAAGTTGATATCTAAAACTTAATTTTGGCCCCTGGGGAACCGCAAAGTTGGCTAAAAGTCGGGGTGTGATCTCACCGTCAGCAACAACTCGCCTCAAAGTTCCACTGTAGCTCAGATCGGGTTACCGCAAGTCGAGGCATTGGGAAGGGAAGGGTTTTCTGCCATACTTTGGGCAGGGATCTCCCCCAAGTACAACGACAGGCAGACAAGAATTATGAGCAAACAACCATCCTTTGACGGCTGGCAGTCCATTGTGGGGGGGCTGATTGCCGCCTTGTTAGTCCTGCTGAGTTTCAACTCCTTTGTGGTGATTAACCCTGGTCAGGCCGGTGTGTTGAGTGTGTTGGGTAAGGCCCAAGACGGAGCCTTACTAGAAGGTATTCATTTCAAGCCCCCCCTAGTATCCTCGGTGGATATTTACGATGTGACGGTGCAAAAATTTGAAGTGCCGGCCCAAAGCTCCACTAAGGACTTACAGGATTTGTCTGCTAGCTTTGCCATTAACTTCCGTCTTGATCCCACCGAAGTGGTCACCATTCGCCGTACCCAGGGCACGCTACAAAATATTGTGGCCAAAATCATCGCTCCCCAAACCCAGGAATCTTTTAAAATTGCCGCTGCCCGGCGCACAGTGGAAGAAGCTATTACCAAACGCAGTGAGTTGAAAGAAGACTTTGACAACGCCCTCAATTCCCGCCTGGAGAAATACGGCATTATTGTCCTGGATACGAGCGTAGTGGACTTGGCCTTCTCCCCAGAATTTGCCAAGGCAGTGGAGGAAAAACAAATCGCCGAACAACGAGCCCAAAGGGCAGTGTATGTGGCTCAGGAAGCGGAACAACAGGCCCAGGCGGACATCAACCGAGCCAAGGGGAAGGCGGAAGCCCAACGGTTACTGGCGGAAACTTTAAAAGCCCAGGGGGGGGAATTGGTCCTACAAAAAGAGGCGATCGAAGCTTGGCGGGAAGGAGGTGCTCCCATGCCCAAGGTTTTGGTGATGGGGGGAGAAGGCAAAGGGGCAGCCATTCCCTTTATGTTTAACCTGACTGACCTGGCCAACTAGCAACAGCAGGGACTTTATTGGTCCCAGGGTGGCTTCCCTGACTAACCCTTGGGGGCCACTTAATATAATCCGATAGCGCTATTTTTTCCACTGAGGTTCCCCATGGCAGATAACGAAAATATTGCCGAACCCCAGCCGGTGTATACGGGCACCATTCTTTATCCTTCCCCCAGTCCCTATGCCCTGGCCATTACCCCTTTGGTCCAGCTCAAGAAAATTTTCCAATCCCTCTACACCAGTTTGTTGAAAATAATGTGGCAGGAGTTGTGGGCGGGGGAAGTACAAAACAACGAAGCTTTTAATCTCATCCTTTTTTTGATTTTTTTGCTTCTTGCTTGGCTAACGTTTAGCTTTCGTACTGCTAGTCAATGGTTATTTACCTTATTTTTTATCTTTTGGTTTATTGACAACTCTATCAGCCACAAAAATTTTCAGAGGGGACATTACATTCGTCGGGTTTACCTCCGTCTCAATAGGGCTGGAAATTTAAGTTGGCAACTGCAATTACCCCAACGCCCTCCCCTTTCTATGGAATTTAATCCAGGGCAAGTGCGGGCCATCGGTGTGCGGCGGCGGGAAATTAGGGGGGGAGCCTTTCAGGATAAGTTGGCGACGGTGTGGCAGGGGCAACTGCTTCTGTACGATGGTTCTGATTGGATTTTTGAAGAAGATCAAAACCTTGACCGGGTGCTAGAGGCGATCGCCACGATCCAAGAATTGCTGGGGGAACCGGTGCCAGTGGGCTTTGAAGCTAGCCATGGACCAGGAGCCTATGCTTTGAATCCCATTACAACCCAGGAGGAAGCACGACTATTGCAACAAGGACAAGGGGTGGGGATAAAAAGGACAGAACGTAAATGGCAGATTTTTTCCCGTTGGCGTTGGGGGGATTCTTGGCTATTAATTCAACAAATTTTTCGGGAATCGGGTTTCCTGTTATTTGTGATGTTAATGATGGGATTTATGGTGCAATTGGGCGCTATTTTGGATGGTTTTCGGCGGGCTTTTGCGGGGGAGATGGTTTACGTTGAGATACCAACTAATTTTGGTTTAATGATGCCCTGGCAAGATTGGCGCATTGGTCTGCCCCTACTGCTGGCGATCGCCATTATGATTTATCGGGGCTGGCGCCTTAGTCGGGTTAAGTACTGTGCTGTGGACCAACATTTTGTACGGGCAAATTTGGACAATCAACCCCTGGGAAAAGTCCCCACCGACGCGGTGGAAGCCGTATTAACGGTGGGGCAGGAAAAGCCAGAAATTTTGGTCTTAACCGCCACCCACAGTCTAGTCATTCCCTCTTTCCAACGGCTAGAAGAAGCCCTCACCTATACCTGTATCCTCAGCAAGGCGATCGATGCATTTGTCTTGGCCAAACGTCAACCAGAAACCACTGAAACTACCATACATCCAAAGGAATTTGCGGACGAACCTTAAGCCGCACCAATACGCCGGTCAAATTATCGTGGCCATTGTATTCATTTGCCGCCTCCATTAATTTTCTCAGTCCCCGGTCCACGTCTTGACTGGAGCTAACATAGGGCAGGAGTAATTCTTGCCAATGCTCCTCGACAAAATCATTGTCGGAAATGCCATCAGAACAGAGCAGAATCAGGCAATCTTCTTCAATTTCAAAGATTTGTACATCTGGTTTGATATAGCTACTACTGTGGGGACCTAAGGCCTGGGTCAACTGATAGGCATCGGGGCGGGCATAGGCCAAATCCGGCTCTAGTCCGTTGAGGATGGCCTGTTGGCCCACTTCGTGATCCACCGTCAACTGTTCTAAACCGTTTTTGCGGGTGACTCGGTAAATACGACTGTCCCCCACGTGGGCGATCGCCATGGTGGTGTCCTTGACCAGCGTCATTACCAGAGTGGTGCCCATGCGGCCACTGCCAGAGCTGGCATTACTTTGATTAACTTCGTAAATTTTTTGGTTGGCCAGGCCAATGCCTTCAGCAATGGTTTTTTTATCAGGCAACTTATTGGCCATGACAATTTGAAAATATTCCAACAGGGTTTTGACTCCCATTTGACTGGCCACTTCCCCGGCGGCATGGCCTCCCATACCATCACAGACTACATAAATTCCTTGGGCTTTGATGGTCTTGCCATGGTTGTTGCGATGGGTTTCCACATCTGTGGTGATGCCAAAAAAATCTTCATTGTGCTGCCGGTGCCCACCCCGGTCAGTGTAGCCCGCATCCACCAGGCTAATTAACTGCATAGGCAATACCGCCGTGGGGACATCGTCTACCTCTTCCGAGTCAAACACATTGGCATCGGGCATGGTCACTGGGTTAGTACTGGAGGGAATTTCATCCCTTTGCAGAGCGCTTTCCCCACTTTCGATCGCCGCAAAAACCTCATCTGGAATCTGCTCGAAATCCACTTCATGGATGGTGAAATCTTCCCCTTCTTCCTCCACCATAATCACCAAATCTTCGATGTCCGTAAATAAATCGTCCATGTCTTGGTACTCACCCTGGGCCGCCTTTTGTAATATGGCCAACAATTCTTCTCCCGCCGAGGGGACCGGACTAAAATAACCATGTAATAGATCGCCAAATTCCTCTAGGGAAACCGGAGAGCTGCCATTGGCATAAATCTGCTCTAGGGCGATGTTTTGGTCTTCGTCCACCCGCAGATTTTGCGCCATCAACAGTCCTTTCCCCCAGCCGGCTGAGGCAAGTTGATGCCAGAGTTGGAAGAGTTGATTAATCCAGAAAACCATTTCCAGCCCAGGCAGGGAGTCCCCTTCGTCCCGCAGGATGTCTGCCAACACATCCCATTCAGAACGGTCTTCCATTAACACAAAACCATAATCTCCGTCACACCAGGCATCGTAGGCTTCGGGGATTTTGGGCACCAATTCCGGAAAGCGAAAATAAGGAATAATCGCCTTGGGTAAATTCAAGCTCGACCAGGTGTCATCGGCCATAATTTCCCCGTCGGACATTTGGGGTAATCGAGCTAACAGATCTCCCTGTTGGGATAATAATGCTTTCAGTACGGATGGTTGTAGGGGCTGGCAATCCACCACCCTACTTTTGAGCATAATTTGTTCCCCTCCCCCAAACTCATCAATGGTAAAGGGATTTTCTTCCACGGGGGTGAGTAATTGGTAACGTTGACCCACATCAATAAAATTTTCATAAAGCTTGATCTTTTGGGGATCAAAACTTTGCTCCGGTTCCCCGTCCGGGCCCACCGCCACTGGCACTGTCACCAACACCTTTAATATCTGACCGGCGATCGCCCCACAATGGGGACAATGGGCCTCTCCGTACTGCACCATTTCTCCACACTGATTACAGGGACGTTCCTTCAGGGACGCGCCACACTTTTGGCAAACACTGTCACGGTTAGGATTTTCGGCGGAGCACTGGGGACAAATCAGCATAATTTAGGCGAGACGCAATGGACTGAGGTAACTGGGACAAATGACAACCAGTTTTTTCCAGAAAAAGCCCCACTTTGCCCATAAGACAACAATCAAGCTGCGCCGGGACAAAAACCGTGACTACAGGCAAGGAGGGGAGATTTCCAGGGAGACGCTAATTTTTCAAGACTATCTCCCCCATGGTAAATACCTTATCTCAAAAATCAGACACTACTTCAATAAACTCTGCTTTTGTCGGCATTACCTCACTTAATAATCGGTTTAGCCAGTTCTTAACTCCCATTATTAGTTCTTAACTCCCATTATTGGTGATATGGCTCCCCTAACGCCTCATGTGGGGTAAAGACTTTATGTAATGGTGCAATGGTTTGATGCTCGTCAATTTAGGAACCAGAATATCGTCGTTCAGGAAACAAAGTTAAGAGCAATTGATTAATATAAACCTGACCCACCACGGGCGGCTTTTCCTTGATTTCTTCTGGGACTAACGGCGTAGTGGTGACCACAGTTGGAGCGGTTGGTACCGATTCCCTAGGGGGTTGATTGGGGGGAACATGTTCCTGTGGTTGGGCAGGATCTGGCATTGTTTCCTTTGCCATGGATTCTTTGGGTTTATCCGAGGGGGAATCCGTCCTAGGGGCAGGGGGGTCGTTGTCCCAGGGGGAAGGAATCGGGGCGATGGGGTTTGCTATCGAAGCGGAATTTTCTTCGGTAACGCTGTCACTAGTTGGAGCACTGGCGGTTACCGTCTGGGCACTGACAACCCGATTAATTAGTAAAGATCCAGGGGGAATCAGGGCCTGGGCATCAATGTTCTGTTGAAAAACTGTGCTCCGAGAACCGAGGCAGGCTGTTTGTCCAATGGTCACTGGCCCAATGAGCAGACAACCAGGGGCGATCGCCGCCTGAGCTTGGATTTGGACATCACCGGCATGGGCGGTAATTACACTGCCTAAACCAATGCAGACCCCGGCGTCAATGGTAATTTGACAATCCGGAGCCGCTTCTAAAATAACCCCCGGAGCAATCACCGCTGTTTCGTGAATGACCACGTTACCACTCACAAAATATTCAGAAAGACTAACACTGTGAACGGGCGGTAACTGCATGGCAAAATCCGGAGGGCTGGTCGACTAGTGGTTACTAGGGACGCTGAATAATGGTTTCCAACACCCGTCGTTTAGCCGCCGGATCAATGCCCAACAAGCGGACATATTCGCCATTGTGGTCTGCCAAGCAACCTTCTAGGGCCCGCAACACTTCCGACTCGTGGGTACTGGTGATGGGGGCACAACTCTGCCAGGATTTCGCTTTAAAGCGGCGTTTATCCGTATGTTCGGTGCCAATTTTGTAACCTTGGGCCAGGAGGGAACGCACCTGGGTGACCACACTATTGTCTAAACGCACAGCGGAGTTACCATAGCTGCTGCCGTTGCTACCGCCAAAGCCATTGCTGGAAGCACTACCAGTGCCACTAACACTAGCCGAAGACGGCGATCGCCCGGAAGTAACGTTATCCCCCGGACGTTGGATAATTTGTTCCAACACCCGTCGTTTTGCTCCCCGGTCAATGCCGATAATCCGCACATACTCCCCGGCATGGTCAGCGAGGCAGGCTTCCAATTTGGCTAAAACTTCAGCTTCCCGACCCCCGTCAATGGTGGGACAGGTATCCCAGGATTTGGCTTTAAAGCGACGTTTATCCGTGTGTTCGGTGCCAATACTGTGACCATTAGCCAGTAACCCCCGCACCGTTGCTACTACCTCTGGGGTTAAACCACCACCGCTGCTATTACCGGGGGCACTTACTGGAGCCGATTTGTAGGTGCCGGCGCTGCTAGCACTGCTGGACTTGCTGACACCATTGCCATTGGGACGGTGTACAACAATTTCTGCCAGTCGCCGTTTACCCGCCGGATCAATGCCGATAATGCGTACATATTCATTGGTGTGGTCAGCAATGAAACGATTTAATTCCTGCAGAGCTTCCCCTTCCCGATGACTGCTAATAGTCCCCCCGGTCAACCAAGAGCCGGTTTTGAAGCGACGGGCGCTGGCATATTCCAAACCAATTTTGCAACCCTGGTGCAACAGAGCGCGCATCTGATTAGCACTGTCCCCAGCTAAACTTCCTCCCTGGGCCGCGCTACTCCGGCTGGCACTGCCACTGCTCAAGGCCTTGGTCGTAGTGGTGCCCCGACTGGGGGAACCGGGTACATCGCCGGGGCGTTGGATAATCACTTCCACCACCCTGCGCTTGGCCCCCTGGTCAATGCCAATTAGGCGCACATATTCCCCCGCAAACTCCTGGAGCCAACCTTCCACCGTGGCAATGACCTGGTCGGGGCGGAAACCATCGGCGGTGCCACAGCTCTGCCAAGATTTGGTTTTGAAACGTCGTTCGTTGGCGTGCTCTGCCCCAATACCATAGCCCTGGGCCAGGAGGGAGCGGATCTGGTTGGTAATGTCAGAATTAATACTCATGTTGTCTATGGAATTTATATAGGGAGTTTCGGTAACGGGGGTAACAGCGGGGAGGGACTCCGGCAAAACACAGACGGCGGGACTATTCCCCTGGGTTGGGGAAGAACTTTCCCCTTGCATGGCCGCAATCTGCTGGACAAAATGGCGATCGCCAGCTTGCACATCCGGCAAACTATCTGCTTGGTGTTGCTGGGTAATCATGGCACCGGAGGGCACCAACTTGTTGGGGGGGATTTCCACATTCTGGACAAGGGAATGCATCATCACCACCGCCCCATCCCCCACCCGTGCATTGAGCACAGTGGAACGGAAACCAATGAAGCAATTAGCCCCTAGGTAAGCTGGGCCGTGAATCAAAGCCAAATGGGCCACACAGGTGCCCGGCCCAATCCAAACAGAATATTCCTGGTCATCGTCCCCCAGCACCCGACCAGTTTCTAGGCCGTGGATTACCACTCCGTGCTGAATTAAAGCATTATTGCCAATCCAAAAGGGGGTGCCCTCGTCGGCTCGGATGGAGCTACCAGGGGCAACACTGACCCCAGGTTGAATGCGCACATCCCCCACCACATTGGCAAACGAATGCACGTAGGCCGTCGGGTCAATTTGGGGGTCTGCTAAATGTTTGGACCAAGGCCTGGAGGCCAAGGCGGTGCGAGATCCCATGCAATAGTTCCTCCTAGATACAGCGAACAACCAGCCCAGGGGCTTTGCCAGCACTGCATCGGGTTCAAATACGTCCCAAGCAAAACCCTATTCCCCCAGTGGATAGGAAGGATGGGAAAAAGGGGGGAGCACTATCTCCCATCATCCCTCTTGTTATAGAGGGAGCCACTAGCCACATTAACCGTGTCGATAATGCCCACCACCATGGCATCCAAGGGGCGATCGCCATTACCCCGTTCCTTACGGGCGGCACTACCCCGGGCCACCAGCACCCATTCATTCAAGCCTGCCCCCACCACATCGCCGGCCACCTCATAGCGTTCTAGGGGTTGGCCTTTGGTGTCGAGGAACTGAACCAGAAGCAGCTTGACGCCGGTCAAGTTTGGTGTCTTCGATGTACTGACCACGGTCCCCAAAACTTTGGCAAGTTGCATGGCTTAATTGGGCTCAAAATTTACAGGGAAAACTAACGGCGGATAATGGAAGGGTTAACGATTTCCCGGAACTGTTCCACTGCTTCGGTGTAGCGAATGGGAAGAACATACTCTAGGTTTTCGTGGGGACGGGCAATAATGTGGTTAGACAAAACCTCACCACCGTTCACCCGACGGATGTTCTCGATGCCAGCGGTAACCGAGGCCTGCACTTCAGACACGTCACCCCGCACAATCACGGTAACCCGACCGCTACCAATTTTTTCGTAGCCCACCAGGGTAACCCGGGCGGCTTTCACCATGGAGTCGGCGGCTTCCACAACGGCGGGAAACCCGAGGGTTTCAATCATTCCAACTGCAATTGACATAGGTTTAAGTTACTCCCAGGGAATATCAAATCAAAAAATCAAAATTACGCTGCTCAGCGCCCATGGCCCCGGCTCGGCAGTGCTGGCTATTCTGTGTAGTTGACTACCGATCGCCAAGCAAAGGGGAATTAATATGTCCGAAATTGTTCAACTTCTTCGGTGTAGCGAATGGGAAGGACGTATTCCAGGTTTTCGTGGGGACGGGCGATGATATGGGTGGAAAGCACTTCGCCACCGTTGACTCGGTTAGCGGCTTCAATACCAGCGGAAACAGAAGCTTGTACTTCGGACACATCCCCCCGCACAATGACGGTAACCCGACCGCTACCGATTTTTTCGTAGCCCACCAGGGTAACCCGAGCGGCTTTAACCATGGAGTCGGCCGCTTCTACAACAGCGGGGAAGCCACGGGTTTCGATCATTCCAACTGCAATGGACATGGGGGATAGTCTCCTAGAATCGTGAAAGGGCGGGTAAAAGTTAGCAGGCGAGTTCGACTGTGGTCAGAGGCAGAGCCGGATCTGGCCATTCCCACCAAGGGAGCAAAACTCAGAACCCGATTGATTGCCTAACAGTCCACAGTAACAGCTTTGGTGAACGGAAAAATCAAGAGAATTTCAGAGCAGATCTTAGGAACCCAAGACAAACCCCCGACACAAAAAGTATCGGCTCCTGACAGACTTTCCTGCTGTTGAGGTCGAATTTAGGAGGATAAATAAAAAATTTACGGAAATTTGATTATTTACCCTATGAAAAGCATAGGAAACCTTGGGCCCTTTGACAATATAAGTGATTATGATAATTTTTAATTCGACTGTTCAGCATTGCTAATCAAAAAAAATCAGGGGGCGATCGCCGCTGCCGACGCTCACTTATATGATCAATTAACCGATGGCTATGGGCACCTAGGGGAGATCCGTTTCCCCCATGAGGTAAAGATCACAGGCTTTAGCCGCCCCTCGACCTTCATTGAAGGCCCAGACCACTAAACTTTGACCCCGGCGACAGTCCCCAGCGGCAAAGACACCAGGAATACTAGTTTCATACTGGCCATATTCAGCTTTGACATTGCCCCGGCCATCTTTAGCCAATTTCATCGCATCTAATAGTTGACTTTCTGGCCCGAGGAATCCCATGGCCAGCAGTACCAACTGGGCCGGTCTGACCTGTTCTGTGCCGGCCACTTGCTGGGGAATAAAGCGTCCCTGATCATCCTTTTCCCAACAGACATCCACCGTGTGCACGGCCTTAACCCGCCCTTGGTCGTCCCCTTCAATTTTGGTGGCGGTGGTGAGATAACTGCGGGGATCGTGCCCATAGACGGCGGCGGCTTCTTCCTGGCCGTAGTCCATTTTGTACACTTTGGGCCATTCTGGCCAGGGATTATTGGCGGCCCGTTCCTCGGGGGGTTTGGGCATAATTTCCAGTTGCACTAAGCTTCTGCAACCGTGGCGGAGGGAAGTCCCCACGCAGTCAGTACCAGTATCTCCCCCACCGATGATCACCACGTCCTTGTCTTTGGCACTAATAAAGTCCGGACCGGCAGCCTTATTTAAAATTGCCTTAGTGTTGGCGGTCAAAAATTCCATGGCAAAGTGAATACCTTCCAATTCCCGACCGGCGATCGCCAAATCCCTGGGCTTAGTGGCACCGGTACAAAGCACCACCGCATCGTAGTCTTTGAGTAGGGTTTCTGGGGGTAAATCCTTGCCAATTTCGGTATTGCAAACAAAGGTGACTCCTTCCGCTTCCAGCACGTTCAACCGGCGGAGCACCACCTCTTCTTTGTCCAACTTCATATTGGGAATGCCGTACATGAGCAAACCACCGGGGCGGTCTTCCCGTTCGTAAACCGTCACCCAATGGCCCGCTTTATTCAGTTGGGCAGCGGCGGCCAAACCAGCGGGGCCAGACCCCACCACCGCTACTTTTTTCCCAGTACGTTTTGCGGGTGGTTCCGGGGTCACCCAACCTTCCTGCCAACCCTTTTCGATGATGGAATATTCAATGTTTTTGATGGTCACCGGGGGATTGTTGATGCCCAACACACAGGAGCCTTCACAGGGAGCGGGACAAACCCGACCAGTGAATTCGGGAAAATTATTGGTTTTATGGAGACGGTCTAGGGCTTCCCGCCACAGGCCCCGATAGACTAGGTCGTTGAATTCCGGGATGAGGTTATTGATCGGGCAACCACTGGCCATGCCACTGATCAAATTACCGGTGTGGCAAAAGGGCGTGCCGCAATCCATGCAACGGGCCCCTTGGGTTTCCACCTGTTCGTCGGGCATGGTTAGGTGGAATTCGTCCCAATTCCTCAGGCGATCGCCAGGGCTTAACTCTTGGGGAATTTCGCGGGTATATTCCAGAAAACCAGTGGGTTTGCCCATGCTCGTAGTTACCTCTTGTGGTGGGGGCCATCGCCATAAATTGGGGCTTAAGCCTAGTTTAAAGCAGTTCCCAACCAATGGAGGGTAACTTTTATCGAGATTTGCTGGCCATGTTGCTTTTTGTTACAAATCCCCCCGCTACCATCACCCTAGGTTGTTGGCAAAAATCCCCGACGGGGGAATGCCCAGGCCCCGAATAACAATGATATTTTGGGAAATGGGCAATCCAAACGGGCAAAAGTCAAAGCATTTTTACTCAAAAATCAGCAATCAAACCATGGTCAATCCCATTGTGGTAGCGGCTAAACAGGGTCAATGGCAATTGGTGCAAAAACACTTATTTACTGCCACCCCAGACCAGGTTAATCAAAGGGATGCCAGGGGACTGACAGCTTTGATGTATGGCGTAGCGGCCCTGGAAATGATCACCGTCAAACAACTACTCCAAGCGGGGGCTGACCCCAACCGCTCCCGGCCGCCCCATGGCATTACCCCCCTAATGTTGTTGGCGGGGCTACAGTACCACCCCAATGACGCTGAAAAAAATCTGGCTCAACAGGCGATCGCCGCAATGTTAATCGAATTTGGCGCCGAGGTGAATCGGGGCAACGATGACGGTACCACGGCGTTGATAATGGCGGCCTATCGCAATAATTTGCCTTTGGTGGAAACTTTATTAAGGGGAGGAAGCAAGGCACAGACCCAAGATCAACAGGGCACAACGGCTCTGGAATGGGCCATAAAACAGCAAAATCTGGCCATGGTACAGAAGCTGCTAGGGCACCAAGCTAGGCTGGATCTGAGGGATGGGGATGGCAATTTACCCCTGACCCTGGCCATCAATATAGGTGACCAAGCCATCGTTGACTGTTTACTGCAAGCCGGTGCCCCCTGGGATCAAAATGGTTGGTTCACAGCGGTGGAGGAAGGCAACACTTTTGCCGTCCAAGCATTGATTGAGGCTGGCTATCCCTTTGCCCAAGCTGGAGAAGCCGGGGATACAGCTTTACACCTTGCCTGTTTGGAAGGTTATGAACCCATGGTGGCGGTTCTATTAAAAAATGGCCCCAGGAATATGGTGAATGCGGTTAATCAAGCGGGGGATACGGCCCTACATTTGGCGATCGCCCAGGGACATTTGGAGATTGTGGGTCAACTGCTCAATGCCGGGGCCGATGGTAATTTTGCCAGTAATGGAGAACCGCCCCTCCTAACTGCACTAACTGCCACCCATGGGGATGCCCAGACCCAAGCGGCCATGGTTAACGCCCTGGGGGAGGCGGGGGTTGACCTCGATCAAACCCTATGGGAGGGAAAAACCCCTTTAATGTTGGCGGCCATGGAAAATCTGAGTGCTGTGATTATCGCCATTGCTAATTATGCTGTCCAAGTTAACTGTGCTGATCCCAGCGGCTCCACTGCACTGATGTGGGCTTGCCATCGGGGCCATGGGGAGGCGGCGCAAACCCTACTGGCTAATTTCCCCGCTTTGGAGGTTAACCTCAAAAACCAAGGTGGGCAAACAGCCCTCGATTTAGCACGATTAAATCGTCATTGGCCCATTGTGGCGTTGCTGGAATCCCATCTTTCCCGTAGCGCCTAATTGTTAACTAAAAATTTTGTTCGACTGTAATTTTCACTTCTCAACCATGGTTAATTCCCAGCCCTCTCCTCCCCAACCCTTGCCCGATCATCTACTGGGGGAAAGTTGGCAATTTGTCGCTCTGCCGGCCCAGGATATCTGGCCCTATTTTGGCGATCGCCCGATGCGTTATCAAGCCATGCCGGAGCATTTGTCCCCCCTCCAGCTAGGTTTAGCAGCGGATTTGCCCATACCTGGCGTGGTTATTTATGGTGGCCGTCAATGTCGTCAGATTGGTCAATGGCTAGCAGAACAACAACCAACAAGTCTGCTCTATATTGCCGAAGACCCCCAACAATCAGGAGGACTGGTACTTCATACCCAAAACGGCGATCGATGGGTGATGGTCACCTTTAAAGACGGGGAAATGGCCACAGCGGCGGGGGTATTTAATCAGCGGCAACAAAAGGCCAAAGGCTTACATTTTTTATGGCTCCAGCCCGATGATTCTGGGGTCACCACCACCGGATTTTGGTTATTGAGAAAGCAAAAATAGAACTCCATTCCTTGCGTCTAATCTAATTTCCCCTCTGCTTTTTTAGGAATGATTAGGTAAATTATCCCTCTTCCGTCAGAGTGGGTGAATTAGAATGGAGAAAAAAGGCTGGAAAGCCCAGAGGGAGTATGACGAAGGCAAGAGAAGCGAAAAAGACAGTACAGTGTGTGGACACGTACAGTGAACTGTACAAAGAAATATTTCCAGAAGTAAGAGCATATGAAGCTTTTAAATATCTAATGGTGGGAATGTTAAGTGATATAGCTGATTTATTTAGTTTTGAGACGTTTTGCTGGAGTTGTATGGTAACATGTTGGAAGAATAACACAAGAATCCATAAATAAATCAGTCATGACTTACGATCTTGATTTA
>NZ_JACJTJ010000009.1:0-77179 GCF_014698605.1 Synechocystis sp. FACHB-383
GCACTGGTCATGGTGGCGACTGGTTGACCGGCCTTAACGCTGTCCCCTGGATTAACTAACAGTTTGAGCAGTTTCCCTCCTACAGGCGTTGTGACCTCAACCCGTTGTTGCGGGAGAGTTTCGATCTGGCCCGTTGTTCTGAGGCCAGTGGCCAGGTAACGAGATTGCAATGGTTCTACTTGAATCTTCAGGCGACGAATGGTATCCCCATCAAGGGCTACGCCCTGGGCAGACTGGGCCGATTCACTTTGGTTAAATTCATCTCCATGGCCTGCGTGGGCTAAGGTCGCCTTGGGAGACAGCACCAGTAACCCCAACAACAGGGAGAAGGCCCAACTCCGGGCAATGATTCGGTTTTGCATAGAATTCCGACAGCGCAACGTTCTTAGTTTTTCACAGGAATATGAAACCAAGATGAAATGGAGTTACGACCGAACTATCGGTGCAGAAACAAGGGGCAAATGGATGGTGAAAAGACTACCCTTTCCCAATTCACTTTCTACACTCAAAACGCCCTGATGCTTAACGGCGATCGCCTGGGCAATGGCTAACCCTAATCCGGCCCCTCCCTGTTGCCGAGACCGGGCCCCATCCACCCGATAAAAACGATTAAAAATGTGTTCCTGTTGGTCGGGGGCAATACCAATGCCAGTATCTTGCACAGTAATGATAGCTATTTCTTCATTAGATGTCAGAGCAATACGGATACTTCCCCCGATAGTTGTGTATTGAATAGCGTTGGCAATCAAGTTTGAGACCAGTCGATAGAGTTGGGATTCATTACCCAAAACATAAACTTCCTCCGAACTCAGATCACTGGCTAGATCAATGTCAGCGGCGATCGCCAACTCCAAAAACTCTTCAGCAAGGTCACTGACTAAATCATTTAAACAACAAACTCGCCAATCTTCGACGGTGGTTTCCTGCTCCAAACGACTTAGCAGTAATAAATCGGTGATCAATTGGCTTAACCGCCTTCCCTGTCGTTCAACGGTATGCAACATGGTGTTAATTTCTGGGGAATGGCCACAGTCGATGCGTAACACAGCTTCAACTGTGGCCAATAAACTAGCCAACGGCGATCGTAATTCATGGGCCGCATTGGCGGTGAATTGTTGCTGTTGTTGGTAAGACTGGTAAATGGGACGCATGGCTAACCCCGCTAAGCCCCAACTGGAGAAGGCGACCAAACTCAAGGCAAAGGGAAAACTAAGCCCCAAAATCCAAAGAATACGTTGATTTTCGGCATCAAAAGCTGCCAGACTCCGGCCAATTTGTAGATAACCCCAGGAGGATTGGTCTGTATTACTGGCACTATGCAAAATAGTGGTGAATTGACGATACCGATCGCCCTTTGGTGGTTGAATAGTCTGCCAAATTTCCTTGTTGAAAATGGGGGATAGGGAAGACGGTTGATTGGGGGAAAAGGCCAGCAGGTTGCCTTGATAATCAAATAAGCGAATGTAGTATAAACGGCGATCACTAATGCCCAATGTGTGGCGTTCAATCAGGGTGGGAGTAACCTGGCAGGGTTGGTTAATCAAACATAGATCGGGCAACATTTTTTGTAATACCCCCGTGGGACTGGCATTCCTCGGTAGCATTGGCTCTAAACTGTCATGCAACGTTCCGGCGATCGACTCCACTTCTCGCTCCAACGCCATCCAGTTGGCCTGCACAATGGCACGATAAACCCCCAACCCCAACATGGTAAGAATTCCCCCCATTACTAGGGCATACCAGAAAGCTAATTGCAGACGACTGCGGGCAAAGAGGCGACGGGTATTCATGGCGATAGGGTGAACCGATAGCCTTGACCAGGAACTGTTTTAATTGGGCAAGGACAATTTTGTTGAGCTAGCTTACGCCGTATCAAACGCATTTGGGCCGCCACCACATTACTCATGGGCTCCTCATCAAGATCCCACAGTTGTTGCCGGATCTTGCTACCGGAAATGATCCGCTCGGGATTTTGCATCAGATATTGAAAAATTTGAAATTCTCTGACGGTTAAGGCAATTTCCTGTCTTTCTGGGTTTGACGGCTCCGAGATAGTTACCGATAACAGATTATTACTGGGATCAAGGCTGAAGTTGCCTAAAGTCAAAATTTGCGGTTGAAATTGCGGCGATCGCCGTTGTAGTGCCCGCAGTCTTGCTAATAGCTCTGCCATCACAAACGGTTTTGTTAGATAGTCATCTGCCCCGGCATCTAGTCCTTCGACCCGATTTTCCGGTTCTCCTAACGCTGTTAACATCAACACCGGCAAGGAATTACCCTGGGTTCTCAGTTTTTGACAGAGTTCCAAACCCGATAATCCCGGCAGTAACCAATCCACAATAGCAAGGGTGTAGTCCGTCCACTGATTGTCCAAATAGTCCCAAGCTTGGGAGCCATCCGTTACCCAATCCACCACATATTTTTCACTGACCAGCACTTTTTTAACTGCTAGTCCCAAATCTATTTCATCTTCCACTAATAAAATCCGCATTGCCTCTGTCTCCTCCACAACAGCCTCATCTTAGTGGGGGACGGAGATTTTCACCTGAATTTCATACCCCCTCTGGCAGACTGAGAAAAATCTTGGCCAAATTCCCAATGTGAGGTGGTGTGATGAAAACGATTCAATTAGCAAGTTCCCTTATAGCTCTAGGTTTGACCCTAGGAGTTCCTAACGTGGCGATCGCCCATGTGGGTCACGGTGACGAGTTTCAAGCCGAGGGAGGCATTAATCGGGTTGGTGTGAATGCAGAAACCGATTCCGTGTTAGGCATTGTGGTGGAACCGATCCAGTCTGCACCGGATGGCAATGCTGGAGTTTATATTCCTGCCACAGCGTTAGTGGACGGCGGGGATAAGCAACTGGTGTTTGTGCAGTATGGAGAATTTTATGAGCCGGTTCCTGTGGCGACTGGAAGTACCCAAGGAGAATTAATTGAAGTTACTAATGGGTTATCCGTGGGGGAAAAACTGGTTACCCAAGGCTCGTTGTCCCTCTACGCTGAATCTCGGAAGACCCAACCAACGGAAACCGCTGAAACAGCCCCTGCCCCTGCTCCCATTGTCTCCCCAGACCCTAGCCATGCCCAAGCGGATGCCGAAGGGATTCCCCATCAGCACGATACGGCGGGCAATATGGCCAGTGGCACTGATGGCGTAGAAACAAGTCAGGCTGGCGGCAATCCCCTGGTTGGCATTGTGGGGGGAATTGTCGGCTTGCTGGTGGGAAGCACAGTTTTCATCTTCTCCCTTCGCGCTTTTAATCTAAGCAAAAAAAAGAGTCGTATCTCCCGTAAAAAGGAGGCCCCTGAGGCTCAACCTTCCTACCGGGAGTAAATCTGTTTCTCTTCGTTTTGAAGTTTGTCATCGTTACTAGCTAGGAAGGAGTAACCCCTAGAAATCAATGCTTAATAGTCTTCTCAATCAAATTCTGAAAACCTCGATCGCCCAACGGTGGTTTATCGTTATTGCGGCCATTGGCATAACCATTTGGGGGATTATCAGTGTCGGCCAAATGCCCCTGGATGTCTTTCCTGAATTTGCGCCGCCCCAGGTGGATATTCACACAGAAGCTCCTGGCCTAGCACCGGAAGAAGTGGAAACCCAAATCACCGTTCCCATTGAAAGTGCGGTGAATGGTTTACCTGGGGTAACAACGGTACGGTCTTCCTCGAAAGTGGGTCTCTCGATGGTGAGTGTGGTCTTTGACCAAGATGCGGATGTCTATAAAGCTCGCCAAACAGTTACGGAACGGCTACAACAGGTCACTAATCAACTGCCAGAAGGAAGCCATCCCCCGGAAATTTCTCCCCTAGTTTCTCCGTTAGGGACGATTTTGCAATATGCCTTTACGGTGAATGGAGAGGGAAGTTCTGACTTGATGAAGTTACGAAAACTACTGGAAACCACGGTCAGTAATCAAGTTTTATCGATACCTGGGGTATCCCAAGTCACTATCTACGGAGGGGATGAGCGTCAGGAACAGGTTTTAGTTGATCCGGCCAAACTGCGTTCTCTCAAGGTTTCCCTCAATGAAGTTACCCAAGCTAGTGCAGGGGCAAATTCCAATGCCCCAGGGGGTTTCTTAATTGGCGGTGGCCAAGAGCTATTAGTGCGAGGTCTGGGCCAAATGCAAAGCATTGAAGACCTACGGCGATCGGTGGTGAAAGTGGTGGATGGTAAACCAATTCTGTTGGAGGACGTTGCTGAAGTTAAAACCGGCAGTGCCCTGAAGCGGGGGGATGGGAGCTTTAACGGTCAACCGGCGATCGTGATGATGGTCAATAAACAACCCGATGTGGACACCCCCACAGTGACTAAAGCGGTGGAAGCAGTGGTTGAATCGCTAAAACCCACGTTTCCTGCCGATGTACAAATTGCCCAAACCTTTCGCCAAGCTAACTTTATTGATTCCGCCATTCGCAACGTCAGCAGTTCTCTCTTAGAAGGGATTGTCATCGTTTCGGTGATTATGCTGATTTTCTTGATGAATTGGCGCACGGCGGTGATTACCTTAACAGCTATCCCTCTTTCCCTGCTCATTGGTTTGATGTTTATGAAAGTCTGGGGATTGGGCATTAATACCATGACCTTGGGGGGGCTGGTGGTGGCGATCGGTTCCGTGGTGGATGACTCCATTGTGGATATGGAAAATTGCTATCGGGGTCTACGCACCAACCAAGCCGCAGGCAATCCCAAACATCCCTTGCGGGTGGTTTATGACACCTCCGTGGAAGTGCGATTGGCGGTGATTTTTTCCACTGTGATCATTGTGGTGGTTTTCGCCCCCATTTTTAGCCTAACGGGGGTCGAAGGGCGTATTTTTGCCCCCATGGGCTTGGCTTATTTACTTTGTATTGGTGCTTCTACCCTAGTGGCCATGACCGTTTCCCCTGCTTTGTGTGGGATTCTTTTGGCGAACCAACAACTGCCCCAGGAAGGCACTTTTGTTTCTCGTTGGGCAGAGCGATTATATCGTCCCTTGTTAAATTTTTCCCTGCGGGCACCCCAAGTGATTTTGAGCATAGCCCTGATCGCTTTAATAGCCTCTGTTTCTTTGGTTCCGAGTCTGGGACGGGTATTTTTGCCAGAGTTTCGAGAAAAATCCATGGTCAATTCCATGGTTCTCTTTCCTGGAGTTTCCCTAGATATGACCAATCGCGCCGGGATGGCCCTCTTCAATACCTTGAAGGATAATCCCCTCTATGAATGGGTACAAATTCGAGCTGGTCGTGCGCCGGGGGATGCCGATGGGGCTGGGGTTAGTATGGCCCATGTAGATGTGGAATTGAGTGATGAAGCCCTCAAAGACCGGGAGGCCAGCGTTAAAGAATTACGGGAAGCCTTTAACCAATTGCCGGGGGTCGCGTCCAATATGGGGGGCTTTATTTCCCACCGCATGGATGAAGTACTATCCGGGGTCAGAAGTGCGATCGCCGTAAAAATTTTTGGCCCTGACTTAAAGGAACTACGGGCCATCGGAGAGCAGGTACAAAAAGCGATGAAAA
This sequence comes from Synechocystis sp. FACHB-383, assembly GCF_014698605.1. Taxonomy (NCBI): domain Bacteria; kingdom Bacillati; phylum Cyanobacteriota; class Cyanophyceae; order Synechococcales; family Merismopediaceae; genus Synechocystis; species Synechocystis sp. FACHB-383. The sequence continues at coordinate 5,508 of NZ_JACJTJ010000009.1, forward strand.
CTGTGCCAGGAATTGTTGACCTGCAACTCGAACCCCAACTTCCTATCCGCCAAGTGCAAATTCACTATGACCGTGCCGCCGCCGCCCAGTATGGGTTAAGGATGGCTGACATTTCCGCTGTTGTTGAAACTGCTTTAAATGGACGGATTGTTTCCCAGGTTCCTGAAAATCAACAGTTAATTAATGTGGTGGTGATGGTACCGGAGACTGAGCGGAATAGTCTCGATGCTATGAGTGCAATTCCCATTAGTACGCCCACCGGCCAAATCATTACCCTAGGAGATGTGGCTAAGGTGGAATATGGAATGGGAGCCAATGTGGTTAACCGGGAGGATGTTTCCCGTTTAATTGTGGTTTCCGCCAACGTCGCTGAGCGAGATTTGGGTAGTGTGGTGGGGGATGTCCAGGCTCAAATTAAACAGAAAGTTCAACTTCCCCAGGGCTATTTCATTGATTACGGGGGTCAGTTTGAATCTGAACAAAGGGCAACGAACAGTTTACTTTTATTTAGCTTTGTCGCCGCCCTGGTGATTGGGGTGTTGATGTTCTTTTCGGTGAAATCCCTCCCCGCTACCATCGCCATTATGATCAACCTCCCCTTAGCTTTAATCGGGGGTTTGTTATCCGTTGTTTTCACTGGCGGTGTTATTTCCATTGCCTCCCTAGTGGGTTTTATTACCCTCTTTGGGGTAGCAGTACGAAACGGATTACTGCTGGTGGACAATTACAACAACAAATTCGCCCAGGGAATGAAACTAAAGGAAACCATTTTAAAAGGGTCTATGGAAAGGGTTAATGCTATTTTAATGACCGCTTTAACCTCAGCTTTGGGAATGTTGCCCCTCGCTACGGCCAGCAGTGCAGGTAATGAAATTCTTCAACCCTTGGCGATCGTTGTTCTTGGTGGGCTGTGTACTTCTACCGCTCTAACACTTTTAGTAATTCCTGCTCTCTATGCCAAATTTGGTAAATGGTTAATGCCAAAACGGGCCAAGAATGTAGATCAGATTACTCCTTTTGTCCGCAATGATATGAATGATATGGTGGGGGCCCAAAAATCGAATTTTTAAACCTGAACTTTTATCTCTCCTGGCTGTTTTAAAAAATAGTGGGAGAGATTTTTAACTATACTTTTTGCTAGTTAATTTTTATGACCATTACTCAAAATTTGACTCACTATAATCGCCATCGTCGAAGATCTAAACAATCATCTTGGTCGCCCCATTTTGCCCTGACGGCTTTATTATTTGCTCTTTGTTTGGCAACTTTTGTTAAAAAGTCTCCTGATCTTGACAAAATCAATCCCTTTTTTGGGCATTTACCACCCCTAGCAATGGAAGGGGGTGATCCTTACATTAGAGCTTTAATGCGGACAATTTCTGCCAGTGAATCTAATGGTAAAAATCCCTATATTTTGCTTTATGGCGGCCAACATACCCATGATTTAAGCCATCATCCCAATACCTGTATCCCCATTAAAACAAAAGTAAATCAAGGGCTTTGTTCAACAGCGGCTGGACGTTATCAATTTTTGACTAAAACTTGGCAGGAAAAAGCGGCTTTGTATCACCCTCAACGTCAAATAAGAAAAACAAACTATAGTTTTGAACCTGAATCCCAGGATTTAGTAACCTATAGATGGCTGATGGATCAACATCGTTGGGGAATAGATTTTTCAGAGCAATTGCAACAGGGTCAGGTTAAAGAAGTATTGAAAAAGCTTTCCGGCACTTGGACAAGTCTAGGTTACGGCATTGAAGACAATTCGATGACTGCTTCTTTACCAGCAATTTATGAAAAAGTATTAGCAGAAGAACTTGAACAATCTGCTCGTTGAGTTATTAAATATTTTTGCCATGAAAAAGCAGAGAGCATACAACTAAAATTCCTATTCATTTAGTCCCTAATATCCCCCCTAGGGGCATAAAATGGAGATCAACTTTCCCCTCTCCATCAGCACTATGGGCAAACTGCCCCCCATCTTCCACTGTTTGCGGAACCGTCTATTCGCCCAGTTATACCTGGCACAGACCATAAATTTGCTGGGGGATGCACTCACCTGGGTGGGATTGGCCCTATTAGCCTTTGAGTTGGCTGGTGAAGGAGCCGGAGTTATCCTGGCAGGAGCCTTAACCCTGAGAGTAACGGTATTTGTACTGCTGTCACCATTAGCAGGGGCGATCGCCGACCGTTATGATCGCAAGCAAATTATGGTAATCACCCATCTGGCAAGACTCGGAATTATTTGTCTATTTCCGTGGGTGACCCAAGCTTGGCAAATCTATGGGCTAGTTCTGGGGCTAAATGTGTTTAATGCTTTTTTTACCCCGACTTATACTGCGACGATTCCCCTAGTGACAAAGGATGATGAATATCCCCAGGCCATCGCCCTCTCCAGTGCAACCTATCAACTTTTGGGAGTCTTGGGGCCCGGGTTAGCAGGTAGCTTGGCGGCTTTTGTTGGAATAAAAAATATCTTTTGGGGGGATGCCCTGACTTTTCTGATAGCCGCCGGTTTGATCCTCACATTGCCAGGAAAACTTTTGGCTAACTCAACTCCCCAGCCGGTTCGTACCCCGGGCCAAATTGGACGGGATATCGGCACAGGAACTCAATGTCTTTTCGGCGACCGCCTGATTCGTTATGCCCTAACCATGCAGTTAGTGGTTTCCTTGGCTGGAGCAGGAATTTTGGTGAATACTGTGGGTTATGTCCAAGGCGTTTTACACCTAGGCAAGATTGAGTACGGTTGGGTAATGGCGGCTTTTGGGCTGGGAGCAACGGTGGCTTCCCTCGGTTTAGGCAACACTCAGCAACAGGAAAAACGAATCCTTCTAACTACTTTTGGGGCCATCCTAATGGCCCTTGCTATCCTTCCTGTCCCGATGGTCAATCTACAGGGATTACTAATTTTGTGGGCTGGGGCTGGTATCGGTCAAACCCTGGTAAATGTACCCATGCAAACCCTGATTGCGAACCGAGTCGCTAAAGACCTCCAAGGTCGGGTGTATGGTGCCCATTTTGCCTGGAGCCATCTTTGGTGGGCTTTTTCCTATCCTCTGGCGGGATGGTTAGGCAGTCGCTTTTCTCAAAATAGTTTTTTCTACCTGGGTATTTTAGCCCTCAGCTTGTTTGCCCTGTTTTATCTTTTACGACCTTCTGAGCAATTTGACCAAGTAGAACAAGGATTTTGGCATGAGCATTGCCATCACCACGACTCAGACCATGGCCATCTTCACTCCGTTATAACCACAGTGAATTTTAGCCATAACCATCTTCATTTTCATTTTTATAAGGCCAACTCTTAAAGCATTTGCTTAAAAAAGGGAAAACTCACCCATAGTTGGTACTACGCTCACCTAATTTCGTGGGTGGTAATGGTGGGAGCGATCGCTCTACACCTGTTGATAAATGCCAAAGCTGGGAGGTTTCCTTTGTTGCTGTCAATGCTGACCTGGCAATTTCATGATCAAGATAATTACAAATTTTGGACAAATCATCTCTCCCAATGGTGGAGTGGATTTCAGAAAGGTTTCTGGTCAACTTGGTTTCAATCTTCACCTATTTTAATGGTGCTTGAAATGACTATTTTGCTTAGCATTATTGCTGCCTGGATTATTCTCTTGCTTAAATGACAGCCATTTTTACTAAAGACAAGTGAGATAGCAGTGGCAATCTGGTTTTGCAATTAATGTTTCCACCAAAGCGTTTAGCGTTACTGCGGCTAGAAGACCCCCACCAAGGCTACCCTGAATCGTGATGTGGGGAACGGGGGTATTTATCAGTCGTCGTTTCGCTCCTGGAGCATGACTAAAACCGATCGGCATTCCGATGACAAGAGCTGGCTGAATTTGCTGTTGCTCCATCAGCTTACAGGCAGTGAGTAAAACAGAAGGGGCATAGCCAATCACAAGTACACATCCCTTGGGAATTTGTTGTAATCGACGTTGGCAGTGGTCATGGTTCCAAAAGGCTTGCTCGGCTTCACTAACACCCGTGATGTGAGGTTCATCAATCAGCGTTTCAACCGTACATCCTAAATGAGCTAACCGAGTTTGATCCAAGGCCGCCGCGACAACGGGAACATCAGTCATAATTAAACATCCACCTTTTAGTGCATCTCGTGCAGTGGCGATCGCTCCCTGGCTCAACCGAACGGCGTTTACCAAGCTAACATCGCCACAGGCCAGCACTAATTGATGTAGTAAGTGAATGGTGATTTCTGAGTAAGCCGATAAATCAGGTAGCAGATGTTTCAGGGATTCCTGAAACGCTTCTGGATGAGTCGTTGTCTCCGCATCTAGGTTCATCCACAACTGATCAAGTTTTCCTAACCCCTCTTGGACATCCACATCGAGGCATTTTAGTTGGGCCAGAGCTTCCGCTTGGGTAATCTGGCAATTCTGATCGCGCCCCAGTAAGCCTTCTAAAGCAAATGCCGTTTGGCGGAGTCGGGTAATCTGCTGAATCACAGAATGATATTGCTGTTGTAACTGCACCATCAAGGTTGGATCAAGATTCTCCTCGGAATGGCTATCTAGCAGATGTCGAATATGAGACAACTGAAAACCCTGCTGTTTTAGGGCAATAACTCGTTGGAGCCGTTGCACATCCTGCTGGGTATAGAGGCGGTAGTTACTTTCTGAACGTTTGACAGGAGGGAGTAGTCCTAGCGTGTGGTAATGGCGCACCATGCGAGGTGTAACGCCTCCTCCCACCGCATCCGTGAGTTCTTTAATCGTCAAGTGATCAGTCTTCATCCTTTTAGTTTACTCAAAACCTTGACATTGACACTAATGTTAAGGTTTAGGCTGGGAAGGTAAAAATCCAAGTTAAAAAGCATGGTTGTAACTCCCCCTTCTTCTGCCTTTCGATTTTCTAACCTTTTCAAAGATCATCCCGATGCAGTGGCGGCGATCACCTGTGGCGGGCTGGTCTTTCTGGGCTGGCAGATGCTTAACTTGGGTTGGTTGGGAATTGCCCTTTTTGTCTTAACAGCGGCCTATGTAATTGGTGGGTTTGACAGCGCTCGTGAAGGATTAACAGCCCTCTTTGAGGAAAAAGAACTTGATGTAGATCTGCTGATGATTGTGGCCGCCTTGGGAGCCGCCGGGTTGGGACTTTGGCGACGGGAATATACCCTGATTGTGGATGGGGCAGTTCTGATTCTTATTTTTGCCATCAGTGGGGCATTGGAAGGATACGCGATGCAACGGACGGAGCGGAGTATCCAGGGATTGATGAGTTTAACGGCTGATGTAGCAAGAGTGTTGCGGAACGGGCAGGAGCAAACCATTCCCATTGCAGAACTTAAGATTGGTGATCAAGTCTTGGTGAAACCGGGAGAGTTGGTGCCAACGGATGGCTTGATCATCGAAGGGTTTAGCACCCTGAACCAGGCTTCCATCACGGGGGAATCTATGCCGGTGGAAAAGGCGATCGGAGATGAGGTGTTTGCAGGCACGATCAACGGCAATGGGGTACTGCGGCTCAAAATCCATCAACCACCGGAAAGTAGTTTGATTCAAAGAGTGATTCGTTTGGTTCAACAGGCCCAAACGGAAGCTCCCCCGTCCCAGCAGTTTATTGAACGATTTGAGCGCGGTTATGCCAAGGTGATTGTGATCGCTGGAATTTTGCTCAGTACATTACCTCCTTTTTTGCTGGGTTGGAGTTGGGAAGAGACAATCTACCGTGCATTAATTTTTCTCGTGGTTGCTTCTCCCTGTGCGCTAATGGCATCAATTATGCCGGCCTTACTTTCTGGTATTGCCAATGGAGCGCGTCAAGGCATTTTATTCAAAAACGGGGGGCAGTTGGAGCGGATTGGACGAGTGCGGGTGATTGCTTTTGATAAAACTGGAACATTGACTACTGGAAAACCTGAAGTTGTGAACGTTCTCGCTACTCAGCCATCCACCGATAAACTTCTGCAAATCGCGGCGGCCCTGGAAAGTTTATCGGAACATCCCATCGGAGAGGCGATCGCCCAATTTACCCGTCAACAGAACCAAACCTGGGCGACAGCCATAAACGTTCAAGCTCAGGCAGGGCAGGGAATTATCGGAGATATTGAGGGGCAACGGGCGATGGTCGGTAAAGTCGCGTTTGTCCAGGCCCAGGTGAATGAGGTTGCCACAAACCTGATAGAGCAAAGTCAACAGTGGGAAGCTGAAGGTAAAACCGTCGTCTGGGTTGCCTACGCCGGAGAGATTTTAGGTCTCATTGCCGTGGCAGATACTGTACGACCCGCCGCCGCCAAGGCGATCGCCCGATTAAAACGATTAGGAATTGAGCGAATTGTCATGCTCACGGGAGATAACTCACGCACCGCCCACAGCATTGCTCAACAGGTTGGAGTCGATCAAGTCTATGCAGAGCTTTTACCCGAAGATAAAGTGGATGTGATTCGCAAACTCCAGAAGCAGTATCAATCAGTAGCTATGGTGGGGGACGGCATTAATGATGCACCCGCCTTAGCTCAAGCATCCGTTGGCATTGCAATGGGGGCCGCTGGTAGTGATGTGGCGTTAGAAACAGCAGATATTATCTTAATGGCGGATCGTTTGGAGCGATTAGAACACGCAATTCGTTTGGGTCGTCGTGCTCAAGGAGTTGTCAAACAAAACATTGTTTTTGCCCTCAGTTTTGTGGTGATTTTATTAATTGCAAACTTCGCAGGTAATATCACACTACCATTGGGTGTTTTGGGGCATGAAGGTTCGACGGTAATCGTAACGTTGAGTGGATTACGATTACTGAGAGGCTAATTAATTAATCCTATTGCTGTTTGTAAAAGTAGCCAAACATTCAGCGCAACAATAATGGTTGTAACTGCCCAAGCCAACACTTTCAACCATTTGGGATTAACAAACTCACCCATCAAGCGGCGATCGCCGACACCACAAGCGCTGGCATTTAAACAGACAGTTACATTTTCTCGTAAAAATGTTTCCCCGTAAGGTTTTCAGATTCCTGGAGTCTCAGGTGCTGGGGAACGGAATACTGGGTTAGGAAGACAATTTGAATATCGAGGGATTGTTGGCTGGTGGATACCCTGGCATAGCCAAAAGAGTGCACAAGTGTCTCTTAGATTGATCAATTGATCAATGGACATGATGTCCATTAAGTCTAGCAAAAAGGAGTTACTGGATACTTTTCAGGGCAAAATTGGAAGTGTCCATTATGTTTTAAGATAGTGGACAGCCAAATTCCCAGCTTAACTTTTTTGTTTACTTTTTCGAGGCAAGGTCACTTCGGGCCTCGCTTTTTAAATGTGCTTTCCCTGGGAATCATTCACAATCGCCAATCAATAAATTGAATTTTGAAACGTGGTGGGCCCGGTATAGCCCGAGAGCTGGGCAAGTTCCTCTAAAGTTTTCGTCCCCGACAAGCGTTTACCATTGATTTCCCAGGTGGGATAACCGGTAATGCCAGCTTTCTGACATTCGGGTGTTTGCTCTTTTCCCTCGGGGGTGGCGCACTCTACGTAGGGTATAACCTGGCTGGCTTCCTTTCCAAAAAGCTGCTTTTGGTCTTGACAGTGGGGGCACCACCAAGCTCCATAGAAAATAGCGCCAGTCTTTTCTAAATGCTGGGCCAAAGCGATTTCAGCCTGCCCAGATTGAGTGGTAATAGGAGGCCCGAGTAGAGCGTCTAAACTGTTCGCAGTAGTTGGGTTGTTGACATTGGCATAGACGCCAATGGTACTCACCACCACCACCAACGTTGTAATGCCACCAATTAAGAAGGGTTGAGATAAATCATCCGACCAATTTTGTCCGATGAGGGCAAGTAGAAAGAGGCTGGTGGAGAGGAGAGCTGAACCGATACAGTAAAGGCAGGCGGCTTTGATTTCTGCGGTGAGCAAATACATGAGGTACCCGCTAAAGATCATCATGGCGGTACCGCCGATCAGTAGTAGAGGTTGGGTCAATCGGGTTAGTTTATTTCTGAGGTCTTTTTGGTTAGACCCACTTACTAATAGGGGAGTGATCGCCAGCACAATCATACCTACATAAGCCAGAAGACCAAATAGCGCCAGAGGCTGTCCAAACAGCGTGGCATAGGGACTAGACAGCACAATATCACAGCCTTTAGTAGGACAAGCCGTGGCACTACCTGTGAGCTTGTTCATGGTTAAGTAGGCAGTGACAACAGCGCCGATGGTGGCTAACCCCGCCATTAAAGGACGAGCATAACGTTGAATCCAGGGCATCTCTTTTTTACGAAGCATAATTTTTAGATATTGATAAAAAATGTGAAACAACCTAAAGCGATTAAAATTGCGCCTGTCAGAACATGGCTATCGAGGTTCCAATCGTCAAAAGCTGCCAAAAACGGCTCAGTTTTGTGCCAACTCCAATTCACTATCATCAGCATTCCAAGCACTGTTACGAGGGAATACACGGTGGAAACCAGAACAATGCCGAGCCATCCGCCCCCCCCTGCTGATAAATAAAATGCGCCAATCTCAAGGCACGGAGAAACAAACATGGCAGCGGATAGGGTCATTACAATGCCCCATTTACTATGGTCAGAACTACCGGCGATTGCCTCTACGGAGACATGATCATGATCATGCTGGGCGGAACTTGACAGAAAGCGTTGACGCAGGGGGTGACTGAGGTAGCCCAGACCCAACCCAATGAGCACTATCGGAGCTATCAGATGGGTCACAATTTTGTAGTTATCGCCTAATTGATAGCCCAGCAGTCCCACAGCTATCCCGATCAACAGGGTGCTGGTGATATGGACAAAGCCTGTTATGGCAGTTATCCAAAGAGTTTCTGCACGAGACCAACCTACGGTTTTGCCGATGGTCACAAGGGGCAACCAGTGACTGGGAATTGAGGCATGAATGAAACTCAGCGCCAGGGTACCAAACAAGATTTGGATGAGTGTAGGCATGTCAATGGTGATGGTGATTTTGCCTGATCTCGATCTATCGTGGATTGCGGATAATCCGCCCGGCGTTCAGGATGGCAAGCAGTGCCACCCCGACATCAGCAAAGACAGCCTCCCAAAGGGTGGCCAAGCCAATAGCGCCTAGGGCAATAAAGAGGGCTTTGACGGTCATGGCAAGGATGATATTTTGCCAAACAATGCGCCGGGTTTTTTTGGCAATTTGAATTGCTTCAGCCACCTTTGACGGTGCATCGGTCATAATTACCACGTCAGCGGTTTCGATCGCCGCATCGGAGCCAAGCCCCCCCATGGCGATGCCCACATCAGCCCTAGCGATGACTGGGGCATCGTTGATGCCGTCGCCCACAAAGGCCACTTTGCTCTTGGTTTGGCGGGCACGCCGTAAGAATTCTTCTAGGGCATTTACCTTGTCTTCTGGCAGCAACTCGGCTCGATACTGATCAAGCCCCAGCTCTTTGGCGACGTGTTCAGCTACCGATTGACTATCCCCAGTTAGCATCGCTGTCTGAATACCCTGGGCATGAAGCGCCTGAATGGCTTCAACGGCATCTTCTTTCAGCTCATCAGCAATAATGATGCGGCCACTATATTCACCATCCACAGCCAAGTGAACCACGGTGCCGTCTACTACACAGACATCGTGGGGGATGGCTTCGCGGTGTAGTAGCCGATCATTCCCCGCCAAAACAGCGCGACCGTTAACCGTAGCGCTGATGCCATGACCGGCAATTTCTTCGTAGTCTTGCACGTCGGAGGTATCAATGGTCTGCCCATAGGCTTGGCGAATTGACTGGGCTACCGGATGAGTTGACTGGGACTCGACTTGGGCGGCTAATTCCAACAGTTGAGGTTTGCTTAAACCATTGTGGGTGACCACATCCGTCACGCGAAAGTTGCCCTGGGTGAGAGTGCCGGTTTTGTCGAATACAACCGTTTTCACTTGGGTCAAGGTGTCTAAATAGGTTGAACCTTTGACCAAAATCCCGCGTTTGGCTGCACCACCCACCCCGCCAAAGTAGCCGAGGGGAATACTGATCACCAACCCGCAGGGACAGGAGATCACCAGCATCACCAGAGCGCGATAAGTCCACTCAGCCTGGATCGCTCCCTCAATAAACAAGGGTGGCAAAATCGCTACCGCCAAGGAAAGAAACACCACCACCGGGGTGTAATACCGAGCAAAACGGGTGATGAATTTTTCAGTGTCGGCTTTTTTACTGCTAGCGTTTTCGACCAGTTCCAAAATTCTGGCGATCGAGGACTCTCCAAAGAGTTTGGTCACCCGTACCGTGAGTAGTCCAGACTGGTTGATCATCCCAGCAAGCACGGTCTCGCCAGAGGCAACGGTGCGGGGTACCGATTCGCCTGTCAGGGCGGAGGCATCAACCAGGGATTTACCCTCCAGAATCTCGCCATCTAGAGGTACTTTTTCACCGGGACGCACCACAATCACATCCCCAACCTTAACGGTCTCAGGGGAAACCGCACGGATGTCACCATCAATGCTGAGGTTAGCGGTGTCGGGCCGTATCTCTAGCAGGGCTTTGATCGAGCGGCGCGATCGCCCCACCGAGTAGCCCTGAAATAGTTCCCCCACTTGGAAGAACAGCATTACCGCCACACCTTCGGGAATTTCGTGAATGGCGATCGCGCCGAGAGTTGCGATCGTCATCAGAAAGTTTTCGTCAAAGATGCGCCCCCGCAGAATGTTGCGCCCCGCCGTGGTCAATACGCTCCAACCGCTGATTAGATAAGCCGGAATCAGCACCGAATATTCGGCGATGGCGTAGGGGGTGTTGTGCAGTCGCTCATTAAAGATTAGTCCAATGAGAAAAAGAATGGCGGCGATGGCGACCGGTGTTATTTCGCGGCGCAAGTTGAAATCGTCGCGATCATGGGTGTGACCATGCTCGTCACCACAGCAGCTGCCCTGAGCCTCTGACCCCTGATTGGTAGCTGACGGGTGAGCAGCACAGCTATCTACGTCACCGCTTTGGTTAGAGTCGTGAGCGCAAGTACCGTTCGAGTGGGAGTCTGCCATTGGATTACCTGAAGATATTCTCCTGAACATCTGAAAACTTATTCAGATAATACATCATAAAATAGAATCTAAGACGACTTATAACCTCTCTTCCAGGTTTATTGCCAGGAGCAGAACCAGTGTTTTATATTCCTTCCCGAATGCTGAAATACAATGGCAACCGGATTAAACTGATGTTTTTGGCATGATTCAACTGCATAAGCTGGTTCACTATCCTGCCGCAATAAGGGTTTTGTGCTTTCTGTTATTGTTGGCGTTGGTTTGGGTGCCCATTGCCCTGTTTCTCTATGCGTGGTTGGGCACCGATGGCTCTCTGAGCGTTATTCCCTTAGTTTTGCTTTACGTTTTATTTGTGGTTTGGCTGGTGCCATGGGGTCGCCGCGTGCATGGACAAACTCAACCGCTGCGCGCCCACGGGCTAGAAGCAACAGCCCAATTTGGGCGAGAGCTAGCAATGGGGATAGTCGTGGGTCTAGTGAGCCTGAAGCTACTGTTTACCCTGGAGGGTTGGTTAGGTTGGCTCACTTGGCAACCAGCACCGCCCACCCTAGTCCGAATTGCCCTAGAGGGATTATTGGTGGGTCTAGCTGTTGGCTTGGCCGAAGAACTACTATTTCGCGGCTGGCTGATAGATGAACTGCGGTACAACTGGGGGTTTACTCCAGCACTGTGGGCCAGCGGCACTATCTATGCGGCAGTGCACTTTATCAAACCGTGGGAAGCTATTGTAGAGAGCCTGCCTAGTTTTCCGGGCCTACTACTGCTGGGGCTGACCCTTGGCTGGGCACGCCAGCACACTGCCGGACGGCTAGGACTGGCCATTGGACTGCATGGGGGACTAGTAGCGGGCTATTACCTAGTCGATGTGGGGGATTTGGTGATTTACACTGAGCAAGTGCCGGAGTGGGTAACGGGGCTAAACCAAAACCCGCTAGCCGGAGCCATGGGAGTCCTGTTTCTATCCTTTATTGCAATGGGTCTACGGTACTTGCCTAAGTCACATGACAGTGGCGTTAGTTATCAATAAAAAAATTTGCTTGCTGAACTGCAAAGCATTATGTCACTCATCCAGGTGTTCGGCCACTTCCCGGTAGAGGTTCATAATATGGTCGTCGGCAAGTCCATAGTAGACGTTGCGGCCTTGGCGACGGTAGGTGACTAGACGCTGAGATCGCAGCACCCGTAGCTGATGAGACACCGCCGATTCACCCATTTTCACCGCCGCCGCCAGATCGCACACACAAAGTTCTTGCTGGGCTAGGGCCGACAGTAGCTTGAGCCTGTGGGGGTCGGAAAGCGCACTGAAAAACTCTGCCATCCGCTGGGCCTTCTCGGTACTCAAAACCTCGGGTTGTACCTGGCGCACGTTGTCTAAATGCACTAGTGATGTGTCACAGCCGGGAGCGCCAGTCGCTTGAATGGGAAGTTTGTTTGTTGGACGAGCATTAGCCATCAATTAGGTTCCTAGGCTTTTTGTCCATGATACTGAGAATCGTTCCCATTGGAAATCTGTTCAGAGATTTAGGTTTGTTAGTTTTATGGGGTTTGTTTACTCCCCTGTTTCACCTGCTGTATGAACTGTAAAGTTTGCTGATAGCCTTGAGCATCGCCCTGGGTCTGAAAGAGCGCTTCCGCCTGACGCAAATCGGCCATGGCAGCTTGCGGGTTGCCGAGCTGGTACTGCAAAATACCCCGATTGCCGTAGGCTTCAGCCATCTCAGAATTGAAGCGGAGCGCGGTATTGAAGTCTGAAATGGCTGCTTTACCATTGCCCAGTTCAGTGTAGATTTTGCCTCGGTTGTAGTGGGCATCGGCGTTACCTGGGGCCAGAGTAATGGCAGTATCTAAGTCACGGAGGGCCTGGGGCAATTTGCCGGTGGAGGCAAAGACAAGGCCGCGATCTAAGTAAGGCTGCACAACGTCAGGAGCTAACTTAATAGCCTGGGTCAGATCGGCGATCGCTGCATCGGTATTGGTTATGTGAACATAAGCCTCTCCCCGGTTGTACAAGGTTTCTGGATGGTTGGGGCGAAGCTCAAGTGCTTTGGAAAAGTCGGTGATGGCTAGCTGATAATTTCTTAGGTCGTGGTAGGCAATACCGCGATAAAAATAGGCGTCGGCACTGCTGCCATTGGCTTGAATAGCTTGGCTGTAGGTTGAGAGCGCTTTCTCTAGCTGCCCCTGCTTCGCCTGCTGTCGGCCCTGATTTACGAGACTAGTGCTAGCTTGCTCCACCGCATGGGCACTCCGCATGCCTACTGGACTTCCAGGGGCTGCCACAACCACGATTCCTAGAGCTATCGCTAACATTTTTTGGATCTGCATGGTTCTTCTCCCGACCGCATGAGTGAGCTATGGGTCTTAACCTTTAATCTGTACCGTAAGGGCTAGACAGGACTCTAAACTAGGGTCTTAGGACGCTTTACAAGCTGAGCTATCCCCATGAATCCAAAACTTTGGTGGTTTATTCTATTCCAAACGTGAGGGCTTGGAATAGTCAGAGCGAGAGCGCAAGAGTACCTGCGCCACCAGTGCCATAATCGGCAGTTCTATCAGCGGGCCGATTACCAGGGTTAGGGCAATCAAGGGGCGATCGCCAAAGGCGGCTGCAGCTACTGCTAGAGCAACCGGAGAATTCCGCGCTAGGGTTGTGCAAGTTAGGCAAGCTACCTCTGAATAGGCCAACTTTATGGCTCGGCCTACCAGTTGGGACAGGAGGAAATTGATGATAAAAAATAGACCAATTGGCAGAAGTAACCGCAGCACGAGGTCGGGTTGTTGTAAAACGGTAGCTCCCTCGGCGGCAAAGATAGCAACGATCGCCAAGTTTAAGCAAAGGAGCTGTACCATCGCCACCTGCGGCAGCTTTTGATGGAGCCAGGTTGGACCCTTTAGCCGGCCTATTGCGTAACGAGACAGTAAAGCCAACCCCATCGGAATCAACAGAACGATAGCTATTTTGCTTACCAATACGCCAAAATCGAGGGACACCTCGGCCTGGGCAAATAGAGCCAGATAAACGGGCAACAGCACCATCTGCAAAATAAAATTCAGCGGTAGTAGCGCCGTTGCGAGGCTAACATTGCCCTTGGCAATGCCAGTAAATAATAAATACCAGTCTGTACAGGGGGTCACCATCAACATCAGTAGACCCACCCGCAAATCCGGCGCATCCCGCAGAAACAGGACTCCTAACCCCCAAGCCAGCAGGGGTGTCCAGACAAAGTTGATCGCCAAACTAGAAATAGTCACGCGGTAGTTGCGAAAAGCTCCGCCCAGATGCCGCAGCAGAATAGGCAAAAACGCCGCGTACAACATTCCCATCAACAGCGGTGTAATAAGATGGCCTGACAGGGTAGCAACATCACCTATTAGGGACAGACCTAACCCCAGTAGTACTGAAAAGATAATTAGTAGGGGCTGCGATCTTTCAAACCAGGTCATGCTTAAAATATCAGGTCTACCACAACAAAGATACGCGAGACGACATAAGGTCAGGTTTTATCTCTACCTCTCTGCGTCATCGCTACCCGCTCCCCCAGGCGATCGCCATTAAGCATCAAGGGCATATCGAGGTGAAAAGTCGAAGGGAAAAGAGCAGTGTTTTTTTGTGTATCTACCATTTGTCAAGGTAACTTTACCATGCTAAATGACAAATACCTGGGAATATTTCCTACTTCGTCAACAAATATAATAGTAGCAGTAAGGGGCGTTAATATGATGCAAAAAATTGTTGATTTCATCTCCATTTTATAGTTATCTGTTAATATAAAAACTAGCAACACTTGTCCTATCAGTTTAGCTAATCTGATAGGATGGTTGGTAAACCATTGAAGGAACAAAAATTATGTTAAATATTCGTTTTATTGCGGCAATCGCCGGTGCTAATTTAGTCGCCTTGTTCGGGAACCTTTCTTTTTACCCGAACAACAATGCTATCGCGCTTTCTCATGAGAATAATGCCACTGTCTTAGCCAGTGTTTGGGATCAGTCCCGAGAATCTTACACAGGGAATAACAAGATGACCGTTTATCGTAGTCCTTCCTGCGGTTGTTGTGGTGGTTGGATTGACCATGTAAAAAAACAAGGGTTTCAAGTTACGGATATTAAAACCGATGAAATGGACGTGATTAAGCAACAGCATCAATTGCCGCAAACTTTAGCCTCTTGTCATACTGCGATTATTAATGGCTACGTCATAGAAGGCCATGTTCCGGCTGATGATATTAAACGTTTTCTCAAACAAAAGCCTCAAATGGCGGGGTTATCTGTCCCGGCCATGCCCAGTGGCACCCCCGGTATGGAAATGGAAAATCGCAAACAACCTTTTGAGGTTTTAGCATTTAATAATAAAGGAAAGGTGGAAATTTTTAAACGTTATGAAAAATATTAAGGCCCAAGCAAAAAAGACATTATGATTAAGATTAATCGTCGTCAATTGTTATCCCTAGGAACAATGAGAACTGGTATTGTTTTGTCCGCCCATTGAGGAATAAAATTCCGCAATGCCCCGCGGCAAGGAGCATGTACCAAAAGAGATTCAATTAGCAGATTGAAACTTTGTCTTCTTATTATGGTACCTGCCTTTTTTCAGGGCTATGCAAAAAACTATAAAAGGATATGTCAACCCCTAGATTTCCACTACAGACACAGCAAAGAAACCCTATTTAGGAAAGGGGTTGACGATCGCCTCGGCGGGCCATGAAGTTGCCTAGCCTTAGTACCAGAAAAATTCCGTTCCACCCCCTTCTGTTTGCATTTCCAACCTAACCCTCTACAATCAAGGGAGTATTTCGCCATCTGTATGTGTGTGTGAGGACCTGACCATGCAGTCCCAGTCAAAGTTAAAAGACCAGAAAACAAGTTTTCGTCAGGGCTACAGTCTCTACAATCTGTCCTTAGGCGGGCTTGTTATCCTTGGCAGTTTAGTTTGGTCCTTACCCGGTGGTACTACAGGAAGCTTGGAAATTGATGCCCCCGCTCCGGTGGCCCCAGTGCAACCCGTTACCCCGGTCGCTCCCGCCCCCAAGGTCATAGCTCCCCCCGTCCAAAGCAAACCTGCTACTCCCCCGGCTCCCTCTGTGGCTAAGCCAGCGGCTCCAAAATTGTCTGCCCCGACCATTTTGCCTTCTGCCCCCGTGTCAACCCAACCGATGAAAATACGCCAGGGTTTACAAAAAAACAGTTATATTGATTCCGCTCCCACCAGAACAGAAGTGGAATTTGTTCCCCGCAAC
Source organism: Synechocystis sp. FACHB-383 (assembly GCF_014698605.1). Taxonomy (NCBI): domain Bacteria; kingdom Bacillati; phylum Cyanobacteriota; class Cyanophyceae; order Synechococcales; family Merismopediaceae; genus Synechocystis; species Synechocystis sp. FACHB-383. The sequence goes on from NZ_JACJTJ010000009.1 coordinate 21,714, forward strand.
GCTCAATCGGCCCCCGTTAATACCCGTTACCCGGCCGCAAATCGCAACAGCAATAATTCTGCTCCGGTAACAAGGCAAAGGGTTAATGCTGTGAATCCCCCCACCGCAATCGCTCCCCGTCGTCAAAGAATCAACGCCAACAATCCTGCCCCCGTTAATAACCGTTCTCCCCTCAATCCGTTAAATATTCAGTCCAAAGTTAGTTCCCTGGCGATCGGGCAACCGGTGGCAAGTAATCAAGTTTTTAGCTTGGCACCCATTGCTAATCGCGGTATTAAAATTGCCCTAGCTCCCCTGTCCGAATACACCAGGGCTACTGGCTTATATGCCCCCCAAGGACAACCGAGGCAAGGGACGGACTTAGTTTTCCCCATAGCTGGTGGTAGCCCCATAACTTCCGCCTTTGGCTGGCGGATGCACCCCATTAGCGGACAAGGTCGGATGCACAATGGCACAGACATGGGTGCTCCCACGGGAACCCCAGTTTTAGCAGCCTATGACGGTGTAGTGACGACGGCCCAATTGTCCGGCGGTTACGGCTTAATGGTGACACTACAACATTTGGAAGGAACCCAGGAGTCCCGTTACGCTCACATGTCGGAAATTTTGGTGGAATTAGGTCAACAAGTGGCTCGGGGTCAAGTGATTGGGCGCATTGGTAGTACGGGCATGTCTACAGGACCCCACCTACATTTTGAATGGCGGCACTTGACCAATGAAGATTGGGTTGCGGTGGATGCAGGGCCCCATTTAGAATCAGCTTTGGCTAATCTGATGAAAGCTGAGAAATATGTCCAAGCCCAGGACCAGGAAGTTGACCAAAATTAAATTTTTGTCACAATCAATATTGATCAAAATATGTTTTACATTGCCCACGTATAGCTTTTTGCCCGTGGGTTTTTGTTTTCTTCATTCTTAATAGTTGTAGTGACCCGCAATGATAAATGGATGGGACTACAATCATCGTGTTTTTGGGGTCAAGCATTGGAACAGAATTCGCAATAAGACAATATGCGAATGGCTATGTCGCCTCACGTACCTTTGTTGGGATAAACTCAATATCTGTCTACAGCGCGGACGCACACGATACACTCTCCCTAGAGCAAAGCCCAATTACAAATTTTAATGTCAGATGGATTGTCTAAGGGTCGGGCAGCCCAGGTTGTGCGGTAGGTTTCCAGCATGGTTTTACTGGCCATAGCCTGCTGAATTTCCTGCTCTAACGTAGCGATCTTAATAATGGGCATCCGGCTATAAACACTTCGACAATTCTCTTAGACATATATATCTTGTGAACAACGTTGAATTTAGCTTAAACCCTACACTTGACTTCACTATCAAGGGCTAAAATTTCACCAACAGCGCGGTGCTGTACATCACGAGTAGCCCGGTAGTAAAACCAGCTAAACTCATCCCCTCCAAGCCGAAGAGCTTTGACTGATGCAGTTGCCGCTGTAGGTAGGTGCCGAGTTCTACAATTACCTGCAAAATTGCCCCTGCACCAATCCCCAAGAACAAGGCTGCCCAATGGGGAGAAAAAGCAAAGGCTCCTACCCAGATACCAAGCACTGCAGGGAGTCCGGCTAGGATAGCTAGCAAGATGAAGGTCTGCCAACGCAGTTTTTGCTTGAGCAATGGCGCGACAATGCCCAGCCCTTCAGTCAGATTGTGGAGGGTAAAGCCAATTACCAGAAACGAACCCAGCGCCAGTTCCCCCAGAGCAAAAGCAGTGCCGATCGCCAGCCCTTCCCCCAGATTGTGTAGGCCAATCCCCAAAGCCATATAGGTAGAGAGGGCAGTGCCTTCCGGCGGTTTGCCTCGGCGGCGGCCCACAGCAAATAGGGCCAGACATGCCACTATAGCTGCAAACCAGACTAAGGCCTGACCTTGAAAGGCGATCGCCGCCTTTGCGGCCAGCTCCAGCCCTTCCTGTATGGTATCTACCAGCAAAAATGCCAGCATACCCAACGTCAGTGTTAAAACAAAGGTCAGTCCCCGTTGGCCCAGCACTTTTAAATAGGGGTAACACAACATGCCTAACCCCACCGGCACCAGCCCCACATAGAGCCCCAGCCAGCCATAGCTCAGCAGTGTGCCCAAAGACAGAGGGGGTGTGGGTAAAGCAACTTCAATGGGATGGGCAATAGTAACACCTGTGTTGGTCAAAAACTGAACATGATGCGCTTCGCCCTCTACCCAGGGGTATGGAATTTGCACTGTTGCCGTCACCAGTCGCCGGATCGGGCCAGGGGGCTGCTGGGTAAACGCCCAATAGGCGCCATCCACCTGAACCTGAGCAATAGTCATGGGTTCTGACCCCTCCGCCCGCACTTTAAGGGTAATGCCTCGATCATTTAACACAGTGCGCTCCACAATCAGAGACTCCAGGGGCGGTGCATTCAAGTTGAGCAACCGAGCCGGGCTCATGATTATCAGTAGAGCGATCAACCCAGCTAATAGAATGGGCGGCAACATCCAGCGCCAGGGCAAAGCCTTCATGCCACCACCTCAAAGGCACTCATCCAGCCCAGTTCCGCAAATTCGGCCTGATGAGCATGGAACATGTACACCCCTGGTTCAAAGTCAGCAAAGGAACATTCGATGATGCCCCGCTGCCCCTGACATAACATCACCGTATCGACGGTGCGGGAAGTCGGCGTCAACGTCGTCCCATGGTCGTAATAGTCAAAGAAATTGGCGTGCAGGTGAAAGGAATTGATCGGATCAAACTCGGTCACGTTAATTAGATAGACGCGCACTGGGCGATCGCGCTCAATGGGAATCGGCTGCTTCATGTAGGCATGGGGAATAGAGTTAACCGCGTAGACTTCGTTCTCCTCGTCAAAGTTGGTGTCAAAGGCATTCATCACCATCATTAACTCTTGCCAGCGCTGGTTTTCTGGGGAGCCCAGCAGGCGCGATCGGGCAACCTCTACCTGGTCGGGATGCCGCTGGGGGTCAGGATCAACAATGAACGCTCCGTAGAGCCCTTTGTGGAGATGGCGCTTAAACGGCACAGAATGACAGTGATAGAGGTGGCAGCCAAAGGGTTTTGCATCAAACTCGTAGGTCACCGTTTGCCCCGGCGCAGCCTCCATCACTCCGGGAATGCCATCCTGCCTGGCTCCATGAATACCGTGAAAGTGCAGGGTGTGTAGGTGAGTACCCTGGTTGGTAAAGCGAATGCGAATACGATCGCCCTCCGTGACTCGAATCGTTGGCCCCGGCACCTGACCGTTGTACGTCCAGGCAGGATAGAACACCCCCGGAGCCACCTCAATCTCTCGCTCAACGGTGGCGATGTCGTACTCTCGCAGGCGCTGCCTACTGGGCAGCGTTGAGACACGTCCTCCATCCCACTGGGTTAGCAGTACGTGAGGGTCAAAGCCATTTTTAAGGTGATCAACATCGCCTAGGGTAGTCATGCCCTGGTGATAAAGACCCGGAGCAGTCGGGGCACGCTGCTCCTGAGCCAGCGCTGGTTGGCTAAACCGTCTACCCAACCAAGTACCAGCCCCTAGAAGCCCGGCTCCAAGGAGCGATCGCCGCTGTACATGCCAATCCATTACTTTTCATAATTGTTTCATAATTACAAGCATAGTGGATAGCGATGTCTTTTCATAATTGCTTCATAATTGAGATGATGCAGGCGCTACAGATATTTGCCCCAACTGAATCTTCCCCTGTTGCCTACGGTGATAGTAAAAATGAGAAGAGGAACATAAAGTTGTCAATTTACTAGGGGAGTAGTTATTAGCTGGGTCATAATTGCAATGGTGAACTGCCATTCTGAGCCGATACCGATCACCAATGGCTAAAATCTATTTTTTCTGGACCACTCTGACGGGGGTACCACTTTGTACCATGCCGAATAGGGAGACTACGTCCGGATTACGCATCCGCACACAACCATGGGAAACGGCTTTACCTAGGAGATTTTCCTGTTTTTTAGGAGTGCCATGGAAACCAATGGTATTTTTACCATCGCTCCAAAAACCAATCCAACGGATGCCAATTGGGCCGTTCACACTAGCGGGAACTTTCTTCCCATTCCAAGGATTTTCCCAGACAGGATTTTCCACCATTTGAATAACTTGGAAATTACCCTGGGGAGTTTCCCAACCTTTTTTACCTATGGCTACGGGGTAGCTGGCTAAAACTTTGTCGTTTTGATAGGCGTAAACTTTCCTTTCTCCCAAAACCAAAAGCAAGTGAGTGGCTAAGGCATTACTGTCTACAGTAGAAGTGCTTGGGACGGAGGGAACTGAAGGGGGAATATAGGTAGATTCGGGGATCGGCGCTAGAGGGGGAATGGCACTACCACCGGAGAGGTTACTTTGGGCTTGGGTTACGGTGGGGAGCACTAAACTAGCTGCAGTTAAACCAATGCCTCCCAACCAGAGGGCAAGGCGGGGTAGGGGAGAAATTTTTTTCTGCATAGGTTTTGGCAAATGATCAGAATAGGGCGATTGGAAAAATTTTAAACTTAACTTAATGGAAAGAAACGGGCAACCAGTCCAATAAAGGGGTCTGAGGTGCAGTGGAATGTCTTTAGTCTTTCAGAGGAATATGAAACCAAGATGAAATGAGGTTAAGAATGGGCCATTGATGCGGAGACAATGGGCAACTGTATGGTGAACAAACTGCCTTGCCCCAATTCACTTTCTACGCTCAAAACGCCTTGATGCTTAATGGCGATCGCCTGGGCAATGGCTAATCCTAATCCGGCCCCTCCCTGTTGTCGAGACCGGGCCCCATCCACCCGATAAAAGCGGTCAAAAATCCGAGCTTGTTCTGCTGGGGCAATACCAATACCCGTATCTTGAACCTGGATGATAGCCTGTTGTTTGTCAGTCTCAAGAATGATTTTCACTATTCCTCCGGCGGGAGTGTAGTGAATGGCATTACTGATTAAATTGGCTACTAAACGATAAAGTTGGTCTTCTTCCCCCTTGACCCTAACGGGTTGCTCAACCCGTATTTCAGCAGATAGTTGCACACCAGCAGTAATACCCGAACCAGCAAACTCTTCCACTAAATCACTAACCAAATCATTAAGGCAACAGGGTTGGAATTGACTTCGATTAGCGTCGTGTAAATCTATGCGAGAGAGGAGCAATAAATCCTGAATTAAATGGGTGAGACGGTAATTTTGACGTTTCAGTATTTGGAGAGTACTGTGGATTTCCTCCGAGTTAGGCTCCGTACTTAAGGTTGTTTCTAAAGTGGCTTGAATGGCTGTAATAGGTGTGCGTAATTCGTGGGCAATATCTGCGGTGAACTGTTGGATTTGTTGATAGGAACGATAAACGGGCCCCATGGCCAAACCAGCTAACAACCAACTCGCTCCCCCCACCCCCATCATTACCACTGGCAAACTTAAAATCAGAAATACCTGAATGGTGCGTAAATGATGGTCATATTCCACTAAAGAACGACCTACCTTAAGATAACCCCAGGGCTGTCCCGTCGCCGTTTTGAGTTGCAAGGACACCTGATGATACCTATTGCCCCGTTGATCTATTAACGGACGCTGGCGGGTGGTTTCCCTCTCAAAGGCCAAACCAGGAGGATTTTCCCCTGCCGTTGCCAATAACTGACCGTTCAAATCCAAAAATTGCACATAATACCCCGGTTGTTGGGTCGCATTAAGAATGTGACCACGGGGTTTGGATAGGAAGCAAGGCTGAGTTCCTAAGCAAAGATTGGGTAAGAGTTGTTTAACTGACGGCTGTAACTGTCCGGGTTCCTGCAAAATAGGCTCTAAGCCATCATGGAGTGTCCCAGCCAGGGATGTAAGCTCTTGATCTAGTGATCGCCAATGATCCTGGGAGGTCATTTCATAAACGGCTAAGCCGCACAGACCCAAAATTAGTCCCATAACCCCAGCATAATAACTGGCCAAACGCCAACGGGATAGGTTGAACAGTTTATTTGTCTGCATGGAGTGAATGGGGCTGGAAACGATACCCTAGACCGTACATGGTTTCAATGAGATGGCTATGGCCGTATTCCCCTAATTTTCGCCTTAGTAGGCGCACCTGGGCCGCCACCACATTGCTGGTGGATTCCGCCGACAGCGCCCACAGTTGATTTTTGATTTGTTCACTACTAAGAATTTGCTGGGGATGTTTCATGAAGTATTCCAAAAGCTGGAACTCCTTGGCTGTGAGGGCAATTCTTGCTTGCTCTGGGGTTACCAGCGCAAAAGTCCCATAATCTAATTCCCATTCCCCCACCCGTAACTGCTGGGGTTGCAATTCCGGCGATCTCCTTTGCAAGGAGCGTAAACGGGCTAATAGTTCAGCCATCCCAAAAGGTTTAATTAAATAATCATCCGCCCCTGCGTCCAGACCCCTAACCCTGTCTTCAATCTGGTCTTTGGCCGTCAGCATCAAAATTGGTAAAGAACTTCCCCGGCACCGGAGACGTTGACACAGTTCCAACCCCGATAGACCCGGTACCATCCAATCGAAAATTGCCAGGGTATAGTTGACCCAACCTTGATCCAAATAATCCCAGGCCAGGATTCCCTCTTGTACCCAATCGACAATGTAATTTTCCCGTCGGAGAGCTTTTTCTAAAGCCATTCCCAGGTCTGGTTCATCTTCCACCAATAAAATCCTCATCGCCCCCTAGCCGCCATACCAAGCTTTATACCACTGCTTCATTTGCTTAATTTCCGCACTCTGGGAGCGAATAATATCATCCATCAGTTTATCCATCTCTGGACGATTTGTATTGGTTTTTAAATTACTGGCCATCATCACCGCCATTTGATGGTGAGGAATCATTTGACGAATAAATTCCTGGTCAAAGTTGGTTGCCGTTTCCAAGGTTTTTAAATCCATAGCCATCATCCCCTGCCCCATGCCCATCATGCCGTGCCCTTGACCCATACCCATCATGCCCTGGGTTGACAGAGCAGGAACGGGCTGGTTAAACCATTGTTGATACCAAGTCTTCATTTCTTTAATTTCTCGTTCTTGATCTCGGATAATTGCCTGGGCCAAGGTTTTAATTTCAGGATGTTGGGCTTTCTTCAAGGCCATTTCCGCCATCTCCACCGCATCCTGATGGTGGGGAATCATCATTTCGATAAAACTCTGGTCTGTCCACCCCATCTGCATAGAATTTTGGGCTAACACTGTTGGAGATTGATTCCGGAAAGCGAAAGCTACTCCTGTGGCAGAACCAGTAACAACTAGTCCGACCAATCCATAAAGCCAAAGGGAATGACGCATTTTAGTACTCAAATTTTATTTTGTCTCCTTGATTCCAGTGTGACAAAACAAAATGAAATTGCGATGAAATTAAGCAACATCACAAGCCCAGTTTTAGATATTCTTATCCCCTAGCAAAACCTCAACGATAATTGCCCTGGTGTCACATTTCCCTGTTGCCTGCGGTGGTAGTGGAGATGACAAGGGGAGCATAGGGCCATTAAGTTTCCCGGCACATTATTCCCCGGATCGTAATCGGAATGGTGAACCGACATCCTGAGCCGGTAGCGTTCTTCTTTTAACAGACCCTTTCCCTCCCCAGGCTTGAGACATTGCACCCCGCACCGTTGACAAACCCAGCCAACAGACTGCTTTTTCTCCAAGGCGATCTGATTCCAATTTGGGGGATAACGCTCATCCTTCATTAATTACTTGTCTAGTAAAAAAATAACCGACTGGACAAAAAAGTATAAATAAATTAAGGATTTTAGATGTAGTGTCAAGAATAGCAACTGATATGTCCAGTCAAAACCAGACAGTTAAAATGGTGATAGGAAAATTAAATTTTCTCGACAATCCAGGCTGACTGATCACCAATTTTCCCCGATGCCGAAGGCACGCTTCGCGCCCGCCGGAACACCCAACAACCCCTAGTAATTCTTTGATCTCACTGGTGGTCAAAATCTAATTTTGGGCAGCGGATTTCTCCAGTTCTCGGTGCTTGTCCAGTAGCGATCGCCCTAGCAGACTGTGACACAGGAAAAATGTTGGCAACTTTTACGCCAAGTTGACACAGTAAAGGGCTGTCGTTTTCTCATCGACGGAGAAATTAACGTATGGTACGAAGATTCGATACATTCCCAATTGAACCATAAATATTAGTTCAATTAAAAAAAACCCAAAATAGAGATCAGAGTAAGCGTCCTATCGCCGAAAGCATTGGAAGTAAAGAATTCTGTTGAAAAACACGGCCTCGCTTTTCCCGAGAACAGCCCTTAATTTTTAGAATTTCTTAACCGGGTTGATCGGAAACCCAGCGAGTTCAAGTAAACCACTAGATTTCACCATCCTCTACCAAGCTTTTGGCGGCGGCAACGCCTATAAAAATTTCTACACCTAGAAGTAGGGGTCTGAGGTGCAGTGGAACGGAAAACACCGTTAAGGGGCCAATTGGCACTGTCCTCTTAAGGAGTGAAATGATGAAAACCCCTACACGTCAGGATTTCTACAATTTCAACAGGGCGGTCAATAAATCCTATAGCCATAGCTGGAGTGGTATTTTTCTTCAGACTTCCATGAGGACGGCTCCAGTTGTGGAGCAACCTCTGCACGTTAAGAGCTCTCTGCAACCCCTCTAGCTCTTTGGCATAGTGGTTTTGTCTCCGTCGGTAGGCTGTGCCACGACGCCGTAGCGCACTGTTCAATGCTTCTAAATGATTAGCATGTACTTCTGATGATGGGCTGATTGCCGTAAACGGATGCTCTCGATAGAGGTAGTGTTATCTATGTAGTGAAAGCTTAAAATGGGCGGTAGCAATAGTCAAAATAGTTGTTTAAAACTATTCCTGTTGATTTTCCTAAAACTTCAGCTATATTGGAAACTACATTAATTTGCATTGTTGACTTGACCAATTAAGCCCATGAATAACGACAATAAAGGTAAACGTCCTCCCTGTCCATCGTGTGGTTCATTGCATATTTTGAAGAATGGTAGCATTCATAACAAAAAACAAAAATATTTATGTAAGGACTGTGGCAGACAATTTGTGGAAAATCCTACAAAGCGTTATATAAGCAGGCAAGAAATTAAATACATTGAACGAGGACTTCTAGAGAGAATTTCTCTCAGAGGTTTGTCAAGAATGCTGGGAATATCGATTAAGTGGTTACAAAATTACGTTAATAATTTTTATCGCTCAATCTCTTTTCATACAGCTAATCCAGCTTTCTGTCTTGATGATTTAATTCTCGAATGTGACGAGTTGTGGTCATTTGTTTGCTCTAAAAAAAATCCTGTTTATATTTGGCTAGCATTAGATAGAAATTTAAAGCAAATTGTAGGTTTTCATCTTGGCAATAGAACAAGAGAAGATGCTAAACAATTCTGGGAATCAATACCTAAAGAATATCGTCAGGGTGCAGAAGTCTATACTGATTTTTGGCAGGCTTATGAGAAGGTAGTGCCTGCAGATAAACATCATCCAAGTGGTAAAGAAACTGGAGAAACTAGCCATATCGAAAGATTTAACAACACGTTAAGGCAAAGATGTTCCAGGTTGGTTAGGAAGTGTCTTTCTTTTTCCAAAAGCTTCTTCAATCATGAGTCTGCAATTTTGCATTTTATCAACCACTATAATGAAGAATTAAAGATGGCTTCATCTTGACCTCACTACATGAATAACACTACCCAGATGAGGTTCTAACAATTGCCACTGGCGCTCACTGATGTCGGTATTGTAGGATTTTCTGATTATCATTACTGTGGTGAAAATTTTGTAGTTTTCACCATTTTTCCAAATTCAACCTACTTTTCAAACACGCTCTAAGACTAATATCCTAATTCATTGGATAAGTTCATAAGTTCGGTTGGAAGAAAAGGAGAAATCGGTTTTCAAGATTTATCGAGTTTATGGATAGGAGCTAGCTAACCAGCGCTTGCAGAAGACAGTCAATACAGGCCGTTGCCAAGTTATGTTTTACTTGTCGCTTGTGAAGCGCAAGTCGTTAGATAAAGAACGATCGCCACCATCCATGACCAAACAAACAAGGGAGTACCATCTCGATACTCCCTCAATTTGGGGATTAGTTCATTAAATGTTTGGCATCGGCGATCGCCGGATCAAGCAGCGAGAAAATTAAAGTTCAGTTTCAGCAACTTTCTGTAAACGTTCAATTGAACTTTTAGCCTCTACCAGCAAATCATTCCAATTATCAGGGGGATGACCACTCTCCAACATTTTTCTGAAGAGTTTATAGGCATCTGTGCTACTGTCATAGGCTCGTTTAGAGTTTTCATCATTAACCCAACCCAGGAGAATTATCTTACTTTCTTGGTGGTAGCGAAAAAATAATCGGTACTGCTGAAAAAATTTAGCCCTAAACCAGTGCTTATAATCATCCCCAAGGGTGCTTCCCTGTCGATATTCATTACGAGTTGGATCTTGGGGAATAACATCAAAAGCTAATTTGGCGATCGCCCCTCAAATTACACCATAAATCTTGAAATCTTGATTATGGTTTCTGGATTCCATTTTCCAGAATCTTGAGTTTTTCACGCATTTGCTCAAGATCTTGTACTTCCGCCCAATCTACAGGCATTGACCGTAACAATTCTAACGCTGCCTGAACCCAAATTTCTTTAGGTATTTTTTGTCCATGCTTACGTTTTCCCTGTTTGAGCAAACTATCTAACCAATCGTTTAACTCAATTGGGATTCGCAACGTAATCTTATCTAGCTCACGACTAGCTTGCAGGAATCCATTTTCTGGATTCTGGTTTCCAGTTTCTGGTGTTTTGGGGGGAATTGTTTGGAGGGTGTCGGGTTGTATCTGTGCAATGCTTGAGATAGTTTCATTTTCTGGATTCTGGTTTCCAGTTTCTGTTTTATGGAAAATTCCCTTCGCGGTAGGAGCAGAAGCCAAGGGATTATTGCCTAATCCAGACTTTCTTTTTACATTCATCGTGCAATTACCTCTTTAACTAACGCCTGATAAGCAATGGCACCATTACTATTGCTGTCATAGTCGAAAATGGATTGCCCATAGCTGGGGGCTTCCCGCAATTTGACCGTTTCAGGAATCAATGTTTTAAACATCAGATCGCCAAAATGCTCTTGTAGTGAAGCCAGAACTTCTCGGCTGAGATTATTGCGTTTGTCGTAACGAGTTGCTAATGCTCCAGCAACAGCGATTGGATGATCAAGGTGGTCTCGCACTAATGTTAAGGCTCGTTCAATTCCCTGAATCCCCAATAAACCGAGATAACTCATATCCACGGGAATAACAACCTTTTGAGCGGCCATCAATGCGTTGACGGCGAAAACTCCCACATTTGGAGGACAGTCAATGATAATAAAATCGTATGCTTTCTGGATGGAACCCAAAGCTTTTCGTAGGAGAAGCTCCCGACCGGGTAAACCTGCGATGGGAATTTCTTGTTCCGCCAATAAAATATTGGAAGGAACCACATCTACCCCTGACGCAGTAGAAACAATGATCTCTTTAATTGCAATCTGACGCTGAAGTACATCTTTAAGCTGAGCCTCTAGTTCCCAAATAGAAATTCCTAGAGCCGCCGAAGCATTGCCTTGAGGATCAATATCAACAATTAAAACCTTTTGCTGATGAAATTTGACCAGACCTGCTGCCAAATTATACGCAGTAGTGGACTTTCCCACTCCCCCCTTCATATTGAAAACCGCTAAATTACAAACCATAAAGCAGTAACCTCAAAACTTACAGACATTATACGGAAACCGGAAACCATAATCAAGAAAACGGTTTCCAGATAATGGATTCCATTTTCCGGAAAATGGAATTTTGGATTGATCGCCTTGAAAACTCTAATTTTCAAACCGAGTTCGCCACTGTCCTGGTGACTTCCGCTTGAGATGCCTAAGGCACACTGCGTGCCCACTTCGATGCTCTATGTTCCATTGCTTGTTTGGGCTATGTAAATCCAAGGGTTTAATGAAAATAATAGGAATATAGTACAAAATGCGCCCTTGAGAATCGTCTTTAACCCCGATATTTTGGTTTCCAGATATTTATCCATCATCTCCTTTCGTAAAACACTGTACGGGGCAATTTTAGGAATATTAGTAATTTTCCTAATTTATCAACTGATAAAGATTAGTAATAAGCTGTGTTGGGCGAGGAGTAATCTGAAAAATTCCACGATAAACTTAGGGTTGTGGGAGCTATTCAATATTTTATATATTTTATTGAATGAAAATTAACCGCCAGGGGCAAGCAAAAGTATTAACGGAGCAGGAATTGCATGACCTTTTCACGGTTGGATTACTGACTTCCCGCGATCGCCTATTATTTGGCATCTGTCTTTATACGGGTTGCCGTATTGGCGAAGCTTGTTCTCTGGCTTGGGATGATGTCACCACCGATGCCATGACCTTTCGTATTGAAAAAACCAAAACTAAATCTAGTCGGACTGTGGCCATTACTCCGGCGTTGCAAGTTTTGTTTGATGAATATCGGCAAGCTCAACAATCCGTTAGGTTTCCATCGTCCTATGTATTTAGGGGTAAACGAGTTGGGTCGCATCTCCATCCTTCCATGGCCCACAAAATTTTGAAAACTGCTACAGATTTGATTGGGGTTAGGGGGGTATCTACCCATTCTTTTCGGCGGACTGCGTTAACTATGATGTGTCGTAAAGGAATTAATTTGAGGGTTATTCAGAAAATTAGTGGCCACAAGAATTTGAATGTGTTGTCCCACTATCTGGAGGTTTCTGAACAGGAGAAGGAGCAAGCTTTATCAACAATCTCATTCTGAAATTGAGTAGCCCGTGCCCGTCAAATTAACCAATGGTTTTCATTCCCATTTTCTCAAAACTGAATCGACACTCCGCCATCTCCAAGCCCAAGCCCAAGCTCAAATTGAACTCTCTCAGTAGTACAAGAGTCACCTATTTGAGAATCAACTATTATTTGGGTACATTTGACACCATGGAAAATGCCCTTAAATAGCTATCTGTCAAAGTTTTGGGGTAATTCTACCCGAAGAAAAATAGGGCTGTTATGGACTGAATAATTCGGCGATCGCCTCAATTACTATAGGATAACTGGCAATCACTATCCTTAATTTAATAATGTTACACTTATTACAGTTAGCCTGGTGATCAATTATGTCTGTTAATGCTCCAGTGAATAGCCCTGTCTTTGACTCTGAGTTAAACTCTGGTGATTTACTGCGTTTAACAAAGCTACTCGAACAGGCCTACCCAAAATTGGTTGGCATGGATGGGGAAGAAATGTATCTGCCGGAATCTCTCTATCAGGTTTTAAGACAAGTTACCCCCCTATTGGCCCAGGGAAAAAGGGTAACACTTATTCCCCAGGAGCATTATCTAACCACCCAAGAAGCGGCGAATTTACTGAATATTTCCCGCCCCTATCTCTACAAACTTTTGGATCAGAATAAAATTCCTTTTACGAAAATTGGTTCCCATCGCAGAATAAAAGCAGAAGATGTCCTTGATTATCGACAAAAACGGGATGGCGATCGCCAGACTGCTTTAACAGAATTAATTACCACCAGTCAGGAACTCGGTTTTTATCAGACTGAGGCGGTTTAGGATTTTTGATGATTGCTTTGCCTGTGGTGCTGGATTCTTGTGTCTTATATCCAATGTATCTCAGGGATACTCTGCTTTGCGCCACCGAAGCGGGTTTGTATCAGGTGCGCTCGACTGAAGAAATATTGGCTGGGGTTTCCGTAATCTCGTTAAAGATGGTCGTATGAATAGGATTCAGGCAGATAGGTTAAATCAGGTAATGAATCTGGCTTTTCCTGAAGCTTTGATCGATATGACGGATGATTTGCTTCCCTGCATGGACAATGATGAGGGAGATCGCCATGTTTTAGCAGCGGCATTGGTGGGGAAAGCTGAGATCATAGTGACGGATAATCTCAAGCATTTCCCAAAAAAATCCCTAGAGAAATTTAATGTAGTAGCTCAAAGTGCCGATGAATTTTTGTTGTCATTGCTGGATCTCTCCGGCGATCGCCAATATGGAGGCCAGGACATCGGCTAAGTTTGGCGAGTTGGAGGGGGAATTAATCAAATTAAAAAAGCTCGAAGCCGTCGCCTAGCCCAGTCCCCCACCAAGACAGAAACCCCCGCAATGGAACCAGTGGAAGTTTTAGATATTGTCCATAACCTGGCCGATAACTCCCCCCAAACGCTGGTAATTGCCCCGGTGGCCCCGATCGCCGGTGGGAATGAAAGGGACTGAGTGGGCCAGAACTAGGCGACAAACTAGGCATATCAGCCAATACAGTCAAAAGCTGGGGCAACCGCCATGGAAAAACCAAGGAAACCCACCCGGCGATCAGGGCTATTCCACCATGAAGATACAACAAAAAATCAAGGCTATGGTATCCAGTCAACTAAGAGGAAAATTAAATGCCAACCATTGAAACAGATTTAGGCAAAATTCTGGAAAAAATTGATGCCCGATTAGACCGTATGGAGCAAAAAATAGACTCCAATCAGGCTAAAACAGATGAAGCCCTTAATGGGTTGAAAGTCTCCCAGGCAGAAATCAAGGGAGACATCAAATCCACTGACGAAAAATTGTCAGGGCAAATCAACACCCTAGACGAAAAAGTTTCGGGCATTGGCAAGGGTTTGGAGAATCAGGAGTTCATTAACCAGGGAATACTCGTTGCTGTGATACTCTCCCTGTTTGCAGGGGCGGCTAATTTATTTAGCATCTTCCAAAATCCCTAAGCGATGTTGCCTAATTTCCCCGCCGTTGCTCTCCGTAAATCGGACAACCTATGGCGATCGCCATAGCAAACTGTGACACGGGAAAAATGTTTGCGACTTTTTGGTCAAGTTGACACAGTAAAGAGGTGTCGTTTTTTTATCTACAGGGAAATTAGTGCAGAGTACTAAAGTTTGATAGACCCCAATTTGAACTACAAATGTTAGTGCAAAAAAAAAACCCAAAATAGAGATCGTGGTAAGTGTCCTATCGCTGAAAGTACCGGAATTAAAAGATTCTTTTCAAAACCACAGCCTCGCCTTTATCGAGAACAGCCCTTTATTTCTTGAATTTTTTAACCGGGTTGATCGGAAACCCAGCGAGTTCAAGTAAACCACTAGATTTCACCATCCTCTACCAAGCTTTTGGCGGCGGCAACGCCTATAAAAATTTCTACACCTAGAAGTACCGGGCAATATTTATACCGCATTACTTTTTTATTCCTGGACAGTACCTTTTCTATGCCCCCTTCACTAGGGGAAGGAAATTAGGCGACAATGTTGCGGGCATAACTGGGCAATGGTAGCAGGGTTGGTCTAATTTTTCCTGCCGTTTCCTGTTCAATAAATCGTGAGATACCCCAGGATGGCGATCGCCCTAGGAAGTTGGCGTATACAATCCAGACATCAGTAGGGGGTGGAAGCATCGCAAATTTGGTAGTAAAGCCAATCCGTTTTTTAGCCCCGGCTTTGTTGAACAGCAAAAAATATATATCCGCCAGTCAAGGGTAACAATGAGAGTCAAAATAGTTGATACATGGAATCACACTCCTGCCATCACTGACTCTAACAACTGGGTTTGTTTTGAGGTCTTTTGGTCAATTTGGTTTTCAAGGCGATCGCACAGGGCCGTTAATGCGTCCACTTTGGCGACGATGCGATTTTGTTCGGGAAATGGAGGAAGGGGAATAGGGCAACTTCTCAATTGAGTTTTATTAATTGATGCCAAATTTGTTGTTTGTTTGGAAGCGCTTGCAAAATAAGTTCTAGCTGGTAGAGAGTTCAGATAAAGCTGCAACCAGAAAATATTTTGTTTTTGTAAGAATCTCCTAGCCTTAAAAACATGGTTTTGATGAATACAAGAGGATACTTCGCCATTCCAGATAGCTGTACGACCAACTTTATCCCAATCTCCTCCTTCAGTAATTAATAAATCATTTGGTAAAACTTCATATCTAGAAAAATCATTAATTGGTATTGGTAAGTATTTCATGATTTTTAGATCAAGATAGCCTCTTTGTACATTGGCAACCCTCAAATATGGAAACTCTTTCATGACTTGATCTTGATATTTTTTACCTTTTGAAATACCAGTGATAATATCAACAATATCCTCAAGTCTTGACCAAGACCAACTATTAGGTAAATCATAGGGAATTTCATCGGCTGTAATATCAGGTAAGGGCTTTTGCTTTTTAATTTTGCCCTCTTTAATTAATCGTTGTTTTTCCGCTTCAATTTCCTTTAATAATTCATTAGCAGGCTGATCGCCAGGATCTTGGGGGACGAGTTTACCCATTACTGCTAATTGCAAAATGGCTTGGCGGAGGCTAGTGACGTTTTCCTTAACGGCATACAAGTCGCCAAAGTTTTCCTTGATAAAATCCCAAGCCTGGCTAAAGGTTTCCTGATCCGATGCTTTTAACAGTTTTTCCCGTGCCGCTGTATGAATCAGGATGCGTTTTTGTTCCCGTTCTCGCTGGAGTTGCTCTAATTTGTCACATTGGGCCATCAGGCGATCGCACTTTTCGACAATGCGCTTTTGTTCGGCCAATGGTGGAAGGGGAAATAACCCTTCAAAAAAGTTGCCATCATTTATAGCAGGATAAGCAACGCCTTTCATCTGATCTTCAACAAATTCTATAAAATATGGAGATTTTAAAATATAGTAAATAAAACGGTTATAAATTTTTGAATATGGATGAAGAATTGCAAAGGCTGTACTTGCTATAGGCTCATCTTTATAATCTTGTTCAACTATCGCTATATTTAAAAGATAAGGTCTGACAGTAGAATAAATAACAGTACCTTTTTTGACTATTTTCCTAGCCCGGGAAGGAGCATCTTTAGCTTCTAAAATTTGAATTGAATCACTGATTAAGCCATTTTTATTATCAATAATTCCAACGTCAATATATGTGAAGTTTCTATCTGGTTTTTTCTGTCCCCAATCGTGACAGATATTCCTGATTTTTACCCATTCCCAATTCTCCGGCAAATCATAAGGAATTTCATCTGCTGTAATTTTTGGTAAGAGCTTTTGCTTTTTTATCTTTCCCGCCTTGATTAACATCTGCTTTTCCGCCTCAATTTCCTTTAATAACTCCCTTGCTGGTTGATCACTGGGATCTTGGGGCACTAACTTCCCCTGCATCGCCAAAGTGAGAATCAATTCCCGTAATCGCTTAATGCCATCGGGGGCAGAAAAAGCCGTTTCAAAATACCTATCTAGTAAAACATCAGCAGTAAAAATCATTAGAAAGTTTGAAAATTAATAAACATCATCATGGGAACCAACATTTAACAAAACAATTAATTCTTGTCCGGTATCCATGTCAATTTCAATCGTAAAAATAATACGGCAATCATAGCCACAAGAACAAGCCTTAAAACCCTCTAAATTACCTTTTAAACGATGGGTAGCTAAATTTGGAGCATAAACATCATTAGCCATTACTGATAATGATTCTTCAATTTGTCGTTCTAGGCGCTGATTTCCCTTAACAAATTTCCGCAATGACCGCTTAAAGCGAGATGTGATAACAATTTTTCGTTTCATTCTGGCTCTGCTAAAAAATTATGTAAATCGGCGATTGCCTCCTCTGCCGTCATGGGTTTTAATTGACCTGAACGAAACTCTACTAAACCTTCTTGACACTCTTGGGCTAATTGCTGGCGACGTTTGTCAGCTAACCGATGGGAGACAATATTCATTAATAATTCTTGCTGATCAATCGGTAAATCTTCTATGTTATCTAACAGTTTTTCAAACGTTAACATGGCTTTCACTCCTTGATTAAGATTAATTGTTTTTTTAGACAGTACCATTGAGCGGTAAAGACTTTGGCAGATTTTGAAGTATTGGAAAATTAGGAGTAAGCATAAAATAGGTTATTAATTTTGGGCAATTCCTGATTTCATCATAGCTTTAGTTCATAATTTCTAAAAGGCACAAATGACATCCTCTAAAACTGGATTTCTTAAATGTTCTCGCAAAGACTGTTCCATTCCTAGATCAACCTTGCATTGAAATAAATCTTCCAAAAAGTGTTGCACCTTGAGCAATTCAAACAAAGAAGGTGTTTCAAAAAAATCTACTAAGAAATCAAGGTCACTTTTTTCCGTTGCCTCATTTCTTGCCACTGAACCAAAAAGACGTAAAGATTTAACCCCCATTCTTTCCAATTCAGAACGATGGATGTTTAAAGAGTCAAGTACCGCTTCACGAGTAATCATTTTTACCTCTTAATTGAATTTAGAAAAACACATCAAAAAATCTATAAATCTTTGCTAGTTAATCAACAATCAACTTAAGAACACTGACAACCTGATCCACAAAAGAAGCCGCCATAATCTCCCCCGTATCGCGCCACCAACGTAAACTTAAATCCACCGTTCGCACCTGTTCAGCGATCACAGACCCCTTAATCCGATAATCGGCAGGAATCGGGATTAATGTCTGAATTTCTGGCTTCAGAGTACTGGTAATCGGAGAAACGATCACCAAGCCATTACGCGCCTGATTAAAAGCTGTATGACTCAACACTAAACAGGGTCTGGCTTCCCCCTGTTGTTCCCGTCCCTCTGTGGGGTTCAAATTTATGCGAATGACCGTTCCCCGCTCTGGAAAAGACTGATCGCTCATAATACCTCTTGCCCTTGGGGAGCACTAGCCACAAAATCCACCACATCATCAGGATAGGTAAAATCCGGGGGAATAGAGGCCAACAACGATGTCAGATTGGGGGGAGATGGCTTTTTCTGAATCATTAACCCCTGCTCTGTCTCCACCAAATCCACCACTGTCTGGTCATTTAATTCCCAACTGACGGCCAACTTATGGGGAATCCGTAGCCCTAGACTATTGCCCCATTTCCTTAACTCAACTTCCATCTTATCCCCTGCAATTATACAAAAGATAATTATATCAGATTAACCCAACGCCTGCACTAATTCCGATTTCAACAATCCTTGAATCTCCTCAACCTGTTGGGAAATTTCCAAAAATTCTGCCATCAAATCCGCTGGATCGCCATGATCAATAGTTTCTTGATGGGGATTTTTGCAATCTAAATTGTAATTACGGTTAATGATTTCCTGCACCGATACCGGCCAAGCATACTCATTTTGCTCTCGGTTATTCCACCAAGCCTTTTCCTGATCAAATTCCTGAATCGTTAGTGGCTTTGAGCGAGAGTAGGACTTATAGCCCGGTGGGTAGGGATGCTCAAAAAACCAAACAGTTTCCGTTGGCGTTCCCTTCTCAAAAAACAAAATATTGGTGGAAATGCTGGTGTAGGGACTAAATACTCCCTTCGGTAAACGGACAATGGTGTGGAGATTAAACCCCGCTAACAACTCCTGTTTCAGGGTTGTTTTTACCCCTTCCCCAAATAAAAAACCATCCGGCAAAACAACTCCGGCCCGTCCCCCCTCATTTTTGAGCAGGTGCATGATCAAACCCATAAATAAATCTGCCGTTTCCCTGGTGCGGTACTTAGTTGGAAAATTTTCCTCAATGCCATCTTCTTCCATACCCCCAAAGGGTGGATTTGTGATGATGAGATCTACTCGTTCTGCTGGCTTGTAATCTCGTAATGGCTTGGCCAAGGTATTGTCATGGCGGATATTGGTGGGCACATCAATCCCGTGCAACATCATATTGGTCATGGCCAGCATGTGGGGTAACGGCTTTTTCTCAATGCCATGCACTGTCGCCTGCAACAGGTTGCTATCGTCGGCGGTCTTCACCTGTTGCCGTAAATACTCGATCGCGCAGGTCAAAAAGCCCCCAGTTCCACAGGCTGGATCAAGTAACGATTCTCCCAATTGGGGGTTGAGAATATCCACCATAAATTGGGTGACTGCCCTAGGGGTGTAATATTCCCCTGCATTGCCCGCCGATTGCAGATCCGCCAGAATTTTCTCGTAAATATCGTTAAACAAATGGCGATCTTCCGAGGAATTGAAATCCACATCCTCCTCAATAACGTTAATCACTTGTCGCAACAACGTCCCCGACTTCATATAGTTGTAGGCATCTTCAAACACTGAGCCAATTACCTTGCCCTGATTGGATACCCCCGCCGCCGTCGCTAATCCTTTTAAAGTAGGAAATAGATCGTTATTGACAAACTCGATCAACTCCTCCCCGGTCATGCCCTCTTGATTCTTGGCCCAGCTTGACCAGCGGTACTTTACCGCCAGGGGGGACTGATAACCTGGCACTAAAAATTCCCACTCCTGCTCCTTATCATCAAAGATTTTCAGAAATAACAACCAAGTCAACTGGCTAATACGCTGGGCATCCCCATCAACCCCCGTATCCTTCCGCATGATGTCTTGAATGCTTTTAACCAGATTGCCAATTGCCATAGGGTATTGCTGTCGATAAAAAAAGATCAATAGGAAAGTTTATTGATTATGCGCTGTAAAGCTCCCTTTCCAAATCCTGTACTGCTTGCTGATAGCCTTTCATACCCCCAAAGGCTTTGACTAACTCCATGGCAGTTCCCATTTCCGTAAATGGGGTAATGTTGAGAATTTGTGGTTCCTCCACCGCCTCAATGCCCTCATCGGCATACTTATCCAGTAACGCCTCTAACACCCGTCGGGCCTGTTCTCCATACTTGGTAAAGTAATTGCGTTTCTTGACCTCCCTTGCCCTTTCCTGACGAGTTAGAGGGGGTTCATCCCAGACCACATGGCAGATTAAATCAAACGGGTCATAATCCTTGCCTACCTCCTCAGCTAGGGCTTCAAAAAAGACCCCCTCTTTTGCCAATTCCTCAATGATGGCCTGTTTCCTATCCGCCTCACCCCAACGTCGCAGAAACTCATCCAAGGATTGATAATCTTTGCTCAGGGTATTACGGGTGTAATCCTTGAGGGATTCCGTGATTAACTTCCCTTCCACGTCGTAATATTGCACCCGCTCTGAAGCCACACTGACTTTGACGTTATCGACTACATACTTAAACTTTGGCTCAGGAGGAGTCCCACCACCACCTGTATCTTCCCCTTCATCATCAGGCGGAATTTCGTCGTTATCTTCTGTTTCTTGATTCTGTTTTTCCTCATCTTCAGTAACCTCTGGTGGCACGATGGGGTCATCCTTGCCGGGTTCATAGACTTGTACCGGATCACCATCAAAGTCTGGGTCAGCAAATAATTTTGTGGCTTGTTTGAAGTCCATGATCGTAAACGATAACTTGCCGTAATCCTCATCAATGCGAGTTCCCCGCCCAATAATTTGCTTGAACTCCGTCATCGACTGAATGCGTTGATCCAGCACAATTAACTTACAAGTTTTAGCATCCACACCCGTGGTCATTAACTTAGATGTAGTGGCAATGACAGGATAAACACTTTCGGGGAAAATAAAATTATCTAATTCCGCTTTTCCTTCTTTGTTATCTCCAGTAATTCGCATCACATATTTATGATTTTCTGCCACTAAATCACTATTGGCATTGGCGATGGCTTGCCGCATCCTTTCCGCATGGTCAATATTTTCACAAAAAACAATTACCTTATCAAAACGATTGGTGGCTTTTAGGTATTCGGTAATTTTGGCAGCAACTAATTCCGTCCGCTTATTTAAAATTAAAACTTTCTCAAAGTCCCGCTGATTGTAAACTCGATCTTCAATTTCCTGTCCGTACTTGTCCTTCATTCCCTTAGTGGGTCGCCAACCAGACACATCTTTGTCAATGTCAATACGGATCACTTTATAGGGTGCTAAGAAGCCATCATTAATCCCTTGTCGCAGGGAATAGGTATAAATCGGCTCACCAAAATAATGGATATTAGAAATGATTTTTGTTTCTTTGGGAGTCGCAGTTAAGCCAATTTGGGTGGCACTGGAAAAATAGTCTAAAATACTGCGCCATGCGGAATCTTCAGCGGCACTGCCCCGGTGACATTCATCAATAACAATCAGGTCAAAAAAGCCCGGACTAAATTGTTTATAAATATTTCTCCCTTCCTCGTTACCGGTGACAGCTTGATAGAGACAAAGATAAATTTCATAGGACTTATCTGCTTGCCGCTTTTTAATTTTAGTCATGGCCGACCCAAAGGGCTTGAAGTCGTTGGTCATGGTCTGATCCACCAAGATGTTCCGATCCGCTAAAAAGAGAATCCGCTTTTTGGTTTTAGACTTCCATAACCGCCAAATAATCTGGAATGCAGTGAAGGTTTTGCCTGTACCTGTCGCCATCACCAATAGAATCCGATTCTGTCCTTTGGCGATCGCCTCAATGGTTTTATTGATGGCTAAAACTTGGTAGTACCGAGGGGTTTTCCCACTACCATCACTGTAATAATCCTGGGTAATAATTTTGGTTTGGTCTTCGCTTAGTCCACAATGGTCTGACCACCATTGCCAGAGAGTATCTGGGGAGGGCATTGCCTCAAATTCCAGTTCTCTCTCAATTACCCCATCGGTATTGATTTTGTTATGGAACAGGAGGCGATCTCCGTTGGAGCTAAATACAAACGGCACATCCAGCATTTCGGCATAACCCAATGCCTGTTGCATTCCGTCCCCCACCGTATGGTTATTATCCTTGGCTTCTAAAACGGCGATCGGGATGTTGGGCTTATAAAACAGAACGTAATCTGCCCGCTTATTTTTTCCTCTGGTGTGGAGATGCCCTCGTACAATAATTCGGCCATCGGTAAGGGAAAACTCTTCTCTGATCTGCGTTTGAATATTCCAGCCGGCTTTTTCCAAGGCGGGCGTAATGAACTTGGTGCAAATATCCCTTTCTGAGAGAGACTTCTTTTCCATACTTCAGGAAAGATACATTAGATAAAGTATGGACTTGTACCGAAGTGTAATCAACACCATCTTAAAAAATCCTGATTTCTGGTAAGCCAGCAAACCAGAATCTTCAAATGGCGATCAGTGACCAAGACACAAAAAAGATTCACTCAAAAACTTTTGAGGAACTTGGTATTGCTCTAGGTCGTCCAGAAAACCAGCCATCTGCAAAACCAGATTTAAGGACAACCAGAATCCAAGCCATAAAACCAGATGAAAATCATCACCATCACTGGCTACAAAGGCGGAGTAGGCAAAAGTACAACAGCAATTCACCTTGCAACCTATTTCAGCGAGTTCTATCAGACTGTATTAGTGGACGGCGATCCCAATCGCACCTCATTGAACTGGGCAGAAAGAGGGAATCTACCTTTTGTTGTTGCTGATGAGCGCCAAGCCATGAAGCAAATCTCTGGCGCTGAATTTATTGTTATTGATACCCCTGCCCGACCTAATTCCGATGACCTCAAAGAATTAGCCAAGGGCTGTGATTTACTGGTGCTACCTACCGCTCCTGATATTTTGAGCCTCCAGCCCATGTTAGAAACAGCCCAGGACGTAGGGGAAGCCAACTATCGAGCCTTAATCACCATTGCTTTACCGCCCCCTAATAGAGACGGAGAAATAATGAAGCAGGATTTACAGGAGGGGGGAATTCCGGTTTTTAAAACCATTATCCGCCGCACGGTGGGTTATCAAAAAGCGGCCCTTGAAGGCAAACCCATTCGAGACTTAAGTGATTCTCGTTTGCGAGGCGCATGGCAAGACTACAAACAACTTGGTAAAGAAATAAAGGAGGCCCTCAATGTCCGGTAAATTTGGCGAGATTATTCAGAAAGCCAGAAAGGAGGAAAACCAGATTCAAGATGATCCCTATACCGTCTGGAACAAAGAACAATCTGTAAAACCAGATGGCCAGAAACCCAGTGAGCCAGAAGTTAATCTCTGCGTAAAAGTGCCAAAGTCACTCCGTCAACATTGGGCGGCGGAAGCAAAGCGGTCAGATATAACGATGACATCTGTCATTGTGGAGGCATTAACCCAGAAATTTGGTTTACCAGATAACCAGAAATAACACCCAGAAAATTTACTGCTCTAGGTTATCGACAAAAGGTAATCGCCGTTCCACTCTATGAAGTTAGGGATGGAAAAACTAAAACGTCGGCAACTTTTACGTCAAGTTGACACAGTTCATACGTTTTTAATAATCCACATCGAGGTGGACATGTAATCCGTGTAATCTTTTTCCCGTATGGTTTAGGGTTAGTCTTCAGATGTATTTTGAAACCAACTCAGAGCTTGAATATTCTTCATCTAAACCGGTGCCGTTGGGGAAAAATTCAGCAATCAAACCGGGCGGGGCGGGTAGCAGTTCCGGCAGATAGCCAAGTTCCCCAATGAATCCAGGGCGGTGGCAATCTGGCTTGTGTAACCGGCACCATTCCCCGTCATCGTCAATCGAAGCTAACTTCATCAGGCGATCGTGTCAGGTTCCACCACCCAATCACCAGGCTTAAACCTTCGAGAACTAAGGGCAGATTCTGACTCCACCGCATTCGGAAATACCTTCGGACAGTTAATGATTCGAGACCCTGGGTCAACCAGTACAATGATGTACTGGTTAGCCTCCCTCTATGCTTTTGGGACATTTTTGGGAGAGGGTGGCGATCGCCGGGTTAAGAATAGCGGCGGATTTTTACGGCAAAATGTAACCCGTCTGGCTCTGGTTCATAATCACTGGGGAATTCATCAAGCCAAAGCGAGAACTCGGTTAGGTGGTAGCAAATTTCTTTGCTAACGGTTAGCCGGTCAGAGGTGCCGGTTTCACGGGCTAAATAAACTGGGGTTTCCCGCCCGCCACATAACATGGCATGGTCAAAATGTCTGACATCAATGCGAATATCAGCCAGAGTCACAGGAACTTCTACTTCCCCTTCCTCCTCGTAATCAATCCGATATAAATCCCCGTACAAATGGTGGCGGGTGACAAATTCTAAAAATTTCTCTGCTGTATGCCATTTCCACCGGCTTAACACCGCTCGGTCTTGGGGCATTAGTTGGAGGTCAGAATGGGTAATGGGGAAGCGTACCTTTTCCCCCTTCCAGTCAAGTTCATCCCATAAAACAGAGCTGATATTGTTAGCCTTTTGATAGGCTAATATTTGGTCTTGGTATTCCCAAACCCGAGCCATGGCCGCAATACCGGCCCCGCCTTTACCACCCATTGAACAAAGAAATTTGGCTAACTGTGGGGCATCAGGGTCGCTTAAGGTGTCGGCTTCGATTTGCTTACCGATAACATCATCACCAGGGAAACCCCCGATGATGGCATTAGTACGGTAATCATGAATTAATTGAGTTAGTTGCTTAGCGGATTCCATGGCGGCGCAATAAATAATCTTGGACTTTCAGAAGTGGGTGCTGATCGCCGTTAGCAATAATGGCGGCAATTATCAATCAAGGAACGCGCATCAGCCAGAAGGGTTAAAGCAGCTTCCAAGCTGGAACCTATTGCTGATTCTGTTTCCCCGTCAAGGTGGCATTGAGTAGCATCCTTGGCCAGGTGAACAATGCCATAGGCTTGGTCAACTTTTGTCCAGAGTTCAGCGGCGATCTGTTCTGGCAAGTTGATCAGGGTGGTATTTTCCATTGGGGCAATTTCCTCGGTAGTTAGTGATTAATCCCCCTGGGGAGGTGGAAAGTGGCGATCGCCGTTCGATCAAGATCTCGGATTAATGGAAATAATTTCATGTTGATTTCCAAGTAGTAGCAATTGAGCAAGTTTGATTTTTTTGGATGGGGGCAAGCTGGCAATCCAGTTATGAGAGGCCAATTCAGTAGCAGTAAATCCGGCGGGGGCTTCGATGGTGTTCATGTGATTAAATTTCCTTTAGATGTTAGAGCGGGGGGATAATCCCCCATTTTTTCGGGTAACAGTTTTTTGGTGGGGAGAATGTTAGCCCCCCTGGTAGCCCTAGGCTGTGGCCATGGTGGCAGGTTCCAATCCTCCTAGGGCTTGAATTAATTGGGATTTGGTCATGGACTTAACTTTTTTCACCCCCGCTTGACTGGCCAATTTGTACAGGGCACGGACTCCCAGAGTGGAAAGGTTAGTAGCAGGGGCAGTGGTACCGATCGCCGTCTTGGTGGCTTCCTCTTTGATTAAAACGATACAAGCTAGATTTTCCATTTTGATTAACTCCGTAGGTGTGACGATCAGGCGGTGAAGGGATGCCCCGGTAAATGTATCCAGTGGGTAGTTTTACGCCCTGCCCAGGGCTACGGAAACTAGAGCAGTTGATATTTGCTCAGAGCGGCGGCGGCGATCACCTTAGCTTTTTCCCATTGGGCTACCGCATCTTTGGCAGCGGGGGCTTCTAATGGTTGCCTCTCCCTTGCTTTATGCAACAAGTATATCGCATGGTTTCACATGATAGCAACAGGACAACGATTAAACTTTTGTCGCAAAACTAGCGCATGGTATCAGGTAATACTATCAATCGGTATCAGTAGATAGAAAAAGGTTAGGATGTAGAAGCTAGCAATAAATAACAGGTGATACCCGTGAGTATTTCTGCATACGGCAATAAGCAGGTTAACGTCCGCATGGATGACGTTCTGGTGGACAAAATCAAAGCGGCGGCCGAGGCTAATGGCATCGGTGTCCAGGACTGGATTAGAAACGCTTGCCGATCTGCCTTGGGTGAATCCATCCCCGGTGCTATTGGCCGGTCTGAGTTTGAGACGGCGATCTCCAATTTGGCCAGGGAAGTGGAAGATTTAAAAAAGCTCGAAGCCGTCGCCTAGTCCAGTCCCTCACCAAGCCGGAAACCCCCGCAGTGGAACCGGTGGAAGTGGTGGCCCTGATCGCCGTTGGGAAAGAGGAAGGGTTAACCAGTGTTGCCCTAGGGGATAGGCTAGGAATTCATGAACGGACGGTTCAGAAGTGGGGCAAGAAATTGGGCAACACTCCACCGGAATACAGACCCAAGGGAAGCCAAGAGGCGATCGTCGTGCCACCGTGGGAATTTAGGAACGGGCTATGGTATCCAGTCAACGAGGAAAATTAAGTTTGGATTTTTCCCAAATCCCTAGGCATAGTGCTAATGGTTAACCCATTTCAAATGCTTAAACTGCGGGGGGGTAGGTAGTATCACGACCCCTTTCTTGCTTACCATCATCGTCCGTTTTTGACATAGCAGACTGTGACACGGGAAAAATGTTTGCGACTTTTTGGTCAAGTTGACACAGTAAAGAGGTATTGTTTTCTTGTCTACGGGGAAATTAATTCAGGGCAGGAAAATTAGATAGACCCCAGTTTGAACTACAAATGTTAGTGCAAAAAAAAAAGACCCAAAATAGAGATCGTGGTAAGTGTCCTATCGCTGAAAGTACCGGAATTAAAAGATTCTTTTCAAAACCACAGCCTCGCCTTTATCGAGAACAGCCCTTAATTTTTAGAATTTTTTAACCGGGTTGATCGGAAACCCAGCGAGTTCAAGTAAACCACTAAATTTAAAACACTATATTTCACCGTTCCCTACCAAGCTTTTGGCAGCGGCAACGCCTAATCATTTTCTGAGTTCTCTTCATTGGCGATCGCTGTTGGGAACAGTAGGAAGTTTTCGGAATTGTTGAACCGGGTTAGTCGGTGTTCGGCAAAAGCTGCCTAAACTGACCGTAGCCCTTGACAGTAAAGGGTTTGAGGTGTTCGGCTTCCATGCCCTTTTATCCCATCAAAGGGTGTTACCTCTGCCAGGCGGAGGAATAAGACAAAGGGGGTCTGCCTGATGTATCCCCTTTGAGAATTATTGGGTCGGTCTGACCGACGTAATGTGACTTAGACAATGGCGGTGGCAATGACTAATAGATTTCCAGGGCTAGGCAAAAAAAGCAGTAAATTAAAGCCCCGAACACTTGGCTCAGTTCCCCACCATCCTATGTGCAACGGTTGAAAGGTTTGGGACATATCAAAATCCCTTAAACTTCCAGAGCTCCCACAGGGTAAGGCTTTTAAATAATTTCGCCACAGGAAAAAATGGGCAACGATCCCACCGTTTTTTAAGCTAATTCTCCCAAATTCAAAACAAAACTATTAAACCGGCACAACGGCGATCGCTTCCTCCAATGGCTAAAACTCGCACAGGGTAAGGATTCCTTTATATCAAATAATATTGATAGATTAAAGCACAGATAACTGTCTGTCCCACCACCACCGCCCATAAAAATTTCCGTATCTAGGGATAGAAAGGGCAACCCTGATGGGCTTTACTTTAATCCCTACGGAGTGCCTTTTCTGTACTGTCCACTAGGGCAAGGGCTTCCTCTGGGCTTCGGACAACGTGGATAGTCCACCCCATGGCGATCGCCTTTTCCTGTGCAGTGGTGAGGCGGTCACGGTTGATGGTTCTTAACTTCAATCAGAACGGTTTCCCCCTTGGGGTTCAATGCGATTAGGTCGGGGCAACCTTGTCCAACTGTGGAAAGGTCAAATATCAAGCAACCCTTTTTCCTCAGTATGCGGACTATCTCGGCTTGATTATGTTCTGTCCTTGGTCGATAACGCATGGTGTCAGGTGCTAGGAGTGTTGTGCTTTGGGCAAATTAGGGGGCAATATTGCGGGCATAGCTGGGCAATGGTGGCGGAGTTGCTTTGGTTTCCCCGGCGGTTTCCTGTTCAATAAATCGGCTAATTCCCCAGGTAGGCGATCGCCCAAGGAAATTGGCGTAGGCAATCCAGACATCAGCAGGGGGGCAAGCTTCCACCACTTGGTAATAAAGCCATCCCACTTTGTAGCCCCGGCTTTGTTGAACGGCTAGGATGTTTCCCCACCATTCCCCCCAAGGGCTTTCCAATTCCTCCACTTCCACCAATTGGGCGGGCTGTTCTTCTATTTCGGTTGGCTCTACTTCGACTATTTCCCCATCAGGTTTTCTTTCCAACCGGCGATCGCCATCAAGATTTTCCACTCCTTCCAATGTCCATATCCGTTTCCGGGTGGGCAATCCGTGGATCATGTGGTTCTTTGTATGGTCAAGCAATATTGCAAAATCTTTCCCAGGTGCGGGCCTTAATGCCCTTCCCGCCATTTGAAGCCACAGCCCAAGGGATTTAGTGGGGCGGGCAATCTGCACGGCTTCCAGTGCCGGAATATCCAAACCTTCCCCAAATAGTCCGCAGTTGCTAATTACTTTGATTTCCCCCTCAGCAAACCGGGCTAAGGCTTCCTTCCTCACATCTGAGGGAGTTTCCCCATCAAGGTGAATTGCGGAAATACCAGCGGCGTTATAGCGGGCGGCGATCGCCATGGAGTAAGCTACGCTGATGGCAAAGACCAAGCAACGGCGATCGGGGCAATGGTGCCGATATGCTTTCACCAAATCACCGGATAACTTAACCACGTTGTTTGCTTTGGCTAATCCAGCGGCGGAAAAATCCCCGGCAACCGTGCGGACTCCCTTGGTTTCCATCGGCTTGGCACCGAATAACTTAAACCTGGACAGGTGCCCCAGCTCTATTAATTCCTTCACCGTTGGGCCACATACCAGGCCATCAAACAAGTCACGGAACCCACTGCCATCGGTTCTAATTGGTGTCGCAGTTACCCCCAACTGATAGGAACCGGGGTAAGCCTCCAAGATTTTCCTGTAGGTCTTGGCGGTGGAGTGGTGGGCTTCATCCGTAACAATCAACCCAAAGTCTGGCCAATCCCTTAACCTCCTAATCAAGCTTTGAACGCTGGCAACCTGGATAGGGAAAAGCGGGTTAGGGGCATAACCGGCCTTGATAATCCCTACTGGCTTCCCTGTTACCGTTTCCAATTTGGCGGCGGCTTGGGTAATCAATTCCTCACGGTGGGCCAGGACTAGAACCCGATCGCCGTGCCGGGCAAATTCTTGGGCAATGGCGGAAAAAATAACCGTCTTTCCTCCCCCGGTTGGTAACTGGGCCATAACCCTGGGGGCTGACTTCCACTGCTCAAAGATTCCTTGAAGTAAGCTTTCCTGGTAATCCCTAAGTTGAATTGTTGCGGCGGCGGTTTGCTTAACCATGGGCAGTTCCTCCATTGGATTGGTGGCCTCGATCGCCGTTCGGAAAATATTCAGCCATCAATTCAGGCGGGGCGGGTAGCAGTTCCGGCAGATAGGCAAGCTCCCCAATCAACCCAGGGCGGTGGCAATCTGGCTTATGCAATCGGCACCATTCCCCATCGGCATCAATCGAAGCTAACTTCATCAGGCGGTCACGGCGATCGGGTCTATCCGGTTCAATCACCCAGTCCCCCGGCTTTAGGTTTGGATCATCGGCGATCGAAACCACCACCGGGCGGTTAATGATTCGAGTTCCTGGTTTAACTGATGGCTGGAATTGCCTCTGGGCTTGACTTTCGGAGTTATGCACAATCACTAATCTGGGCTTTATTGGTACAGTATTTTGTATTGAAAATGCGTCTAACTCCCTCCCTGTATGGGATTGGGGTATTTTGGTTTTAGTTGAGGCGCAAGAAATTGGTACAGCCGGTGGAAGTCTTTCTGCAGAGGACTCTCTACCCAGCAGGCGAAGCATAAAAAGTTCGTTATCAGGGCAAGTAAGGGAAGGAGAAAGGCAACTCAACGTTTTTGTCGGGGGGTGTGGGGCTACTGACTCCATCCTTTGCTGGGCTTGGTGTTGGGCTTCTTCCGTAATAGGTGGGCGATTGCCATGGGGTACAGGGTCAAATCGGGGGTGCCATAGCTCCAGATATTCCGGCTTCCATAGGGTGCTTTTGGATATTCCAATCAATTGGGTTAATAAGGCTTCCCGTTTCTTCACGCCATTGGGAAGCTTGCCGCCAAGTTTGAGGTCTTCTATTGCCTCGATTAGCCTTTCCATGGCCGCTTGCTTCCGTTCATCGTTGCTAGGGCCAGTGGGCTTGTTTTTTTTCTTCGGTTCATAGGCGTAATATTTCCTTTCGGCACAGTGGGCCCAACGGCTAGCCCAGGCTTCTATCTCCCCTTGGTGTCTGCAATGTTTGGAATAGTCCGGGGTGCCGATCGCCGTTTGGACAATGTAATTAACTAAGTGATCCCCGGTCAGTCTTTCAAATACCACTCCATAGCGGGCAATGATTCCTAACCGGGTGTTGCTGTCGTGAGGTTCCCAGGGTTGGGCAATGGCTTGGGCATCCTGTAACTTCCATTGCCTTGCTTTTTTGTTGTGGGGGACAAATCCGTTGGGCTTGGCAAAGGGGTTGTAATTGGCTCTGGCTTCCGTGCAGGCTTCCAACAGCAAGTCAATGTCACAGGCGGCCGCCGATTCTTCCAGGCGGTCTAGGAATACTTCTAGGCTTTGGCTATAGGGAGCAAAATCATCATCAAGTAGGGCACTGCCTGAACCGGGCTGTAGTGGCAACCTAGCCCCGTTATACTTGGTGATTTCCCCCTTAGTCCAACCCTTGCGATTAGGGAATATCTCTAAATTGCCGGGGCTGATGTCAAAGCCAAAGCGGGCTAAAACTTCAGGTACAGCACAGCCCAGGGCAAATGTGGGCAGATTCTGAGGGAATGCAAAATACAGGTGCCAACCGCCGCTATAGCTTGACTGGATTAAAACTTGCTCCCCAATGCCAATAGATTCCAAGGCCTCACGCATTGCCCGTAAATCGGCTTCATTGTGATATTCCCCGGTGGCATCAATGTCCAGAAGCCCAACGGTGGTTTCTTTGCCAAACCGTAAGCCGATCGCCGTGGTGGGGTCTTTCCATAACTCCCAAATTTTGGCGGTGCTGATGCGGTGCTGTAATGTTTTCCATCCTTCCCCGTTGTTAACAATGGCATAGCTCCCAAAGTTGAAATACTGGGTAAACCTTTCCCCCAAGGGGTCTAGCTTGATGGGCTTCTCTACTTCCCAGGGCTGGGGTTTAGTCTTAGGCTTGATGGCCACTGCAAAATAGTTGCCACCCTCAACCATTACCCGGAAACCACCTTGGCAGAAATGCAACTTGGCTTCTTTCCCTGCCCATTTCCTGATAGGAATACATTCCAGGTGTCCATTAATCTTGACCATCAACCCTTCTCGATTGCTGGCAACTACGCCCCTGGGCTGGTGCCGATCCCCTAGCATCCTTTTGGCTAATCCCATTGCCACCCCCTGCCATCGGATGGCCACGGATGGCAATCGGCTATACCCAGAGCAAGAAATTTTGCCCGCGGGCATAACCAAATCAGCAGGGCTGTAACCCAGATAAATAGCCGGGTTGGTAGCTGTACAATGAGGGAAAACCCGTTGCCCAGGATTAAAGTTTTTTGACCGGCCCTATTGCCGACATCCCTGGTAATTGCTAAAAATTGCATAGGACAAGGCCCCCTCCCCGCCGGATGGTTAGCCTTTTATTCGATTTGTTCGATTTGTTTGTTAACCCCAAGCACTCTCGCCGACCAAAGTTCGAGTGCTTGGGGTTTCCCTTTTTAAATTGTTTCAAGCAAACTTCCTATCCTCTTGACTAAGTCGTTTGATTTCATTGGCAATGGCCCAACGGATAGGCCGGGATCTGCTTTCGTCATTGAACCAAGCCGCTTCATCAGCTTGAGAACGTAATACCCCGCCCCGGCTGTAAATGTTAAAAAATTCTGATTTGGACTTTTCCATAGATTTCTGCCTGACTGCTTACCTATGTTGTATTTATACGCTTCCAAAAATCATACCTGACTTTTCTAAAGTCCCGATTGATTGAATCGAAAATATTGCCAAAATTTACAATTCTCCCTAACTAGAACATTAATTAGTAAAAAATTAAGTTTAGCGCGTAGAATAGTATCTAGTAATGATTATGAAAATATAAAGCCTAAAAAAGCTAAATATTATTAATATAAATAAATCTAAAGATTCTTGTTCATCATTTGTTATTAATGTTTGCTATAAGGCTATTAATAATTCTCAGAATAAATCATACAAAGTTAGTGAATTTGAGAAAATATACAAAGATTTTAAAGGGGCTTTTGAAACATAGCTTGAGACGGAAAGTAAGGCTCAGAAAAGAACAAGAGATTTTAATAATGAGTCTCGTCTCCATTCTATGAGTTGGCGCTATGGCAAACTAGAATATGGCCACAGAACTGGGGGAACTTATGGATGAACAAACACTAACCATAAACATGATAATTATTTCAATCGTGCAATGGCAGACTATTGAAATTGACCTATAAAATAAGACATTAACAACCTAAACTAACTCTACTAAATAATTAATCTGAGCCTCAAGCTTATGGGGTCGTCAAAAAGAATATTTACTTCACGAGAAAGAAGATTATAAATATAGTATAAATGTTTCTATTTATGATATAATTGTATTACGAGTCGAGAAGATATTACAGCGAGATAAGGCGCGTATCAGGGTTCTTGTCTCCGTCTCGTTACTAAGGCATTTACTTCTTTTTAATACCTCCTATCCTCTCCTTTGGGCGGGGTTAATTTCGCTGTTTTTTTCTCGACTGTTTATTGCCCATCGGAGCAGACAGTTATGGTTTACGTCGATCCTGTTCGAGCACAGAATATCAAGCAATTTTTATCGATGGTTTCTGTGCAAAAACTTCAACCCTACTATTTGTTTATTGAGGAGGATATTTTATCCGTTGATTTGGCTTTGCGGTCTTACCACGACTACACCTATAAGCAGTATTTTGCTCGTCCCAAGGAGGTGCGCTATCAAGAGTACTCTACTCGATTACTCACTTTCCTTAATCGGCGACACCATGCCCAGGCTGGTATCTTTATAATGCGGACAGCTTTGTTTGAGGGGGCTGTTACTGAACCTAGTTTATCTTTGTGGAATGCACTACAGCCCCATTGGTCGAGGATCATTACCGCTACTCCTGAATCTATTGGTTATTTTTTTGCCCCTTATTTAAAGTTTCTGGAGGAGTATTTCAGCTTACCGGAGGAGAAATATTCCCGGCAATTTCATGCCACTATCAGTTCTCATCTTTGCCATGTCCGCAATCAGATTGCTACTTATGCTGTTTTGGATGATGGATATGGTCACTGGAAGGAACGATATTCCCTTTGGCATAAGCTGTTGACTTACGATCAGGCTGAGGCGGATCACCTTGCTGCCCTTAATTATAAGGATTTCCTCCGCACTGATTATTGGCGGGTTGTGGCACGTAATTGTAGGTACAACGCCTGGTATAGATGTCAGTTTTGCGGCCTGAGGGATACTTTAGATGTTCATCATTTGAATTACGACTTCCGCGGGCAGGAGATTCTTTTTCCCCATACTATTATCTGTATCTGTCGTAATTGTCATGATCTCACCCATAAGTTGACTGATTAGATTCTGTCCCTACTTTGCACTATTTCCCCCACGGGAGATGGTGCTTTTTTTGCCCCTGTCCCTTGATTTAGGGCACTTTTTGGGGTTGTCAGGGGATGCTGTTAGGGCTAGAAGCTCAAATAGGCATCACATGGGTGAAAGGGAAGGAATAACCATTAACTCATGCCCCTATCCCCCTACATAATTCTTTTAAAGGGGAGGTGTGACAAGTGACACGGTTAGAATCCCGCTCGAACCACCTTTCCATAATGGCTAGGGCTGGATCGCCGGGGGGGGGATCTACCAAGGCATAAATCCGTTGCCGTCCTCCATTGATCCGGCATTGTTTCCTTGTCATTTTCAGACCCATTAATCCCAGTAATCTTTGGGCAACGGCGATGGGCGTATCCCCTTCGGGGTTGATGGATTGATTCAAGAAGGTCTTGATGTCATGGCGGAACTGGCAGATATGCTTAAACCAATCCCGTAGACTCTCGGAGGTATGGGCAGAGCCGTCCAGGAATTGCCCGATATTGATAATTTCCAGGGTTTTTACTTTGGCGCTATAGCAGGCGCTGTTAATGTCGGGGGTGAAGGCTTCCCCGGTTTGTTTGCTGAGCTTTTTGACCCGATGGTTATCCCGGTCAGCTAAAAATTCCCGCCCCATGGTCAAGTAATAGCGCAGCTGCAACTGACCATATAGCCCTTTGTCATCCTGGGTAACCAGTTCAGGGGTGATTTCATCGGTGAGGTACCGTTTGGAGATTGCCGTCTTTTGTTCTGACAATCGTTCTGGTTCACTTTTGGCCCGGGCTTTGGTGATGCGGTCAAATTCTAGATCATCGAGTAGGGGCGCAGCGGCTACCTTTTCACAGTGTTGCTGATAGTTGGCCTCAGTGTAGGCTTTCATTAACTCTCCTATGCTCTGCCCATCGTCGGGGGGGTCAGGGGAGATAATCGTATATCCTTCCCCTTCCAAGCGGCTGAGGATCACATCCCGATATTTTTTAAAGCCGTGGTTGTGAATGGCGGCATAGGTTGCCCAGGTGGCTAAGTGGCGGGGGGAATGGCCATCAAGGTTGGCGAGCGCTTCCGCTTGTCCCAATAGGAGGGAGTTGGCTTGAAAGAGTTTTTGCTGGGAGTTGATTAATATTTTCGGAATGGTGGAGCCGTTACCAATCCTTTGATTGGAATATTTTTTAACCCAGAGATGGCGGGGGATATCTTCCCGTACCCTGGCTAAGGATTGACAGACGGCTTCAGCGGTTTGACTGCCGGGGGCAAAACAGAAGACGCGGTGGAAATGCCCTTTAATATCAATACTGACCCCGGTTTCCAGGGTTGGACTAGCAATAACAATGTCGTAGAGGGGAAGGACGGTGTTCAGGTTGCCCATTACCCCATAGGCTGGATGTCCTGGTTCTGCTACGGATTCCGCATCAATCCGCAAAATCTTCAGTTCTGGGAATGCTCCTGATAAGGTTATCTCTAGGTTAATAGTTCCCCATTTACTGCTGACTTTTTGTGCTCCGGTGTGGATCATCAGGCGCTCGCCGTTTTGGATACATTCCAAGGCATCGGAGAATAAAGCCTCTGGTTTGTCATAAAGGAACGCTTTACGGACGTTGGCGGGGTTATATTTGTTGACCACTACCCAAGGGGCGGATTGGGTGGTTAATAGCCCATTTAGGTAATCGAGGCTGATGCGGGTTAGGTCGGCATCACTGAGGATGATTTGGCTGGCTCCATTGAGTAATTCGGTCAGGGTTTCCAGAATGGCGGGACGATTACGTTGACAGGTGCTGGAGTTGAGTAAATGCCAGATGACCTGCTCCGCTTCGTCCAAAATAACTAGGGCATCAGGGTAGCGGGCGGGGTTGAAGGCAGGCTTGGCATGGGGGTGCAGGGAATCAACACAGAGCACATAGCCATTGAAAGATTCGGCTCCAAATTCCAATTCCGACCGATAGGGCAATCCAAATCGCTTGGCTAATTCCTTGGCTAGTTGTTCCCGGTGGGTCAGGACAATGATGGGGATTCCCTCGGCGATCGCCTTCTCTACCCGTTGGGCGAGTATCTCGGTTTTTCCTGTCCCTTTGGCTGCTTTTATGCCCATTAATCGGGCGATGACCTCGGCCAAGATATCCGGCTCAAGGTAGCGGGAATTTACTGTCTGGGAGATGAGCGGGGTTAGGTCGGTAAATTCACTTAGTTTGTAGGCTTCGAGGCTTTGGCGGGTGAAATAAATGCGGTCTAGGCTGGTTTCTCCGTTGCCAATGATGACATCATCAATGCCCTTGGCTGATCCAGCCCAGGTCATTACGGTGACTTTGCATCCCTGGAATTCCATCAGGCGACCGGTGTTGGTAATCGCCTTCCTTACATTCTTGCGGGTGGTGGGTTTGTCGTCGTTGTCGAAACAGAAGACAAATTCCCGACCCCCTTGGCAAAATGCCTCAAGCTGGGGGATTAGCTGTTTGTGGACTAATTCAACCCCATCGCTGTCTTTGGAACGGTAACCAGCATAAATCCCTGGCAAACCCAGGGCGGCATACCCATGACTGAGTAAGGATGCGGTCTTTTTGGCTCCTTCGGTGATGACGATGGCAACGGAGTTATTTTTCACCCATTGCCAGAATGACTGGGCGATCTTCTCGTTGGGGATGTTCTCAAGGTCGGGGCAGTCTAATCCCCCTTTCTTGGCAATTTGTCGCCATTGATGCCGGGTGATTTTTAGGCAAAATGCTTCCGTCGAAGTCTTGGGGGGATGCTCATATTTGATGGGCTTTCCGTCTTTGGATAGTCGAGGGCGATCTGGTTTGAAACAGCCCCATTGAGAGTCTTCTAGGGTGATCGAATCTAAGCCTGAGCAATACCAGCCTCCTTCCTCAAGGTGACGGTATTGGTTCAGTATTCCCTGACTTAATCGTCCATCGTTGCGCCGAGGTAATTTGTCGCCATATAGCAACCATCCATGGGCGTTATCAAGGCTCTGGACGTTAGCCTCGATTATTTCAGGGGCGATTCCGCTATTTAACCATTCTTGCCAATGCTGGGGTCTCAGTTTCATTACTTCACCCCTCCCCATGCTTCAATGAACCCACGTTTGGTTATTTCATCCGGGTAATGGGTGGTGGGCAGTAATTTTCCGTCGGGAAAGGTCATGCCCAGGATTTGGTCATTTCCTATGGCGATCGCCTTAACTCTTGAAAATATTGCTTGAACGAGTAGAATAGAGTTAATCAAACGACACCCCCTTCCCTGAATTTTTTGGGAATGTGTCTTGACTGGATTTTGATAATCCCTCTTTTAGATAAATACCGATCGCCCGATTGGTGACTTTTAAAGACCTTGGAAACCCCCTCGCCGGCCAAAGCATCAGGGGTTTTCTTGGTTTTAGGTGTTTGTGTGGCGATCAGCGGCGCATTAAGCCGCTCGTTCATTTAATAAATCCTCTAAAAGTTTGCGGTCGGTGTATTCGCTTGCCAGTATTCCTTAAGATCTGTTGAAGTTCTTTAAAAAACTTAGATCTTGGTCGGCGAACTGAAGACATTTAGCTTGACGAGCTTTCTGACTCTAGCCATTACGAATAACAAAAACTGTCTTTCATCAAATGCTATCATCCCTAACCGGAATGATTGCAAGTTTTTTTGGATGCTCTTCGGTAAAATCAGTATCTAATGTCACGGCTAATGTCGTCTCCATCCTTGTTTAGGTCTCTTCGTATTTCTGCCGCGGGCTGGACGCCGTTTTAAGTTGTCCGGCAATTGGTCTTTTTGCTCTAACCTCTTTGGCTTGAGGTTGATAAATTATCCCAATTGCGGCTCATAACATCAACTGATGATTGTTAAAGTATTGGACATAAAAAGTTTCAGTCCCGATCTCCGGGATTAGTTAAAGGAAAGTTAGCTAGGTCTAACTCCTTGAGTTCCGCCTCCGCTAAGTTTCAGTCCCGATCTCCGGGATTAGTTAAAGGAAAGACGGTACAGTTGCCGGTACTATTCCATATTAGGTGTTTCAGTCCCGATCTCCGGGATTAGTTAAAGGAAAGTCAAAATCAGCTTGCAGGTTTGGTCGTCGGTTGAAGTTTCAGTCCCGATCTCCGGGATTAGTTAAAGGAAAGATATAAGGTTCTGCGTATAGAACCCATTTGGTGTCTTTTATAATGTAGGTGGAGAACCTGGACAATAAGCTAAAAACCTTGTTCAGTATAGGCTTTGGGGGATAGGATCTGGAATTTATTCAGGGGCAATACGTTGACCTGAATCTCATAATTGAGGGCGGATTTTCTGAGTCATCCCAAAAATCAATTGAGGAGAGAAGTTAAATGTACTGAAGTAGTATGTCAGATGAAGAGTGGTCAATAATAGAACCATTATTGCCAAAGAAAAAATTGACTTGCCCACCGAAATGGACAAAGCGACAGATTTTGGATGGTATTTTTTATCAACTTAAAAATGGATGTAATTGGGGAGATTTACCAAAAGACTTTCCTCCCTACTCAACAGTGTACTGGCATTATAAACAATGGCGAGGTCAGGGAATCATTCAAAAAATAATGGAAGAACTACACCGCAGATTACGACAACAAGAAAAAAACTTGTGGACAACTCTCATTATGATTGATTCTCAAGCCGTCAAAAATACATGTAATGCAAGTATTGGGACAAAAGGGTTTTGTTTTTATAAGTGCACCAATGGAATTAAGCGCCATCTAGCAACTGATAGCCTTGGCTTTCCCTTTTTTGCTCATTGTACTCCAGCCAATGTATCTGATGATCAAGGACTAATTGACTTGTTAACTCTTAATATTGATTATTTTAAGTCTAAACCTTTAGAGATTCCTAAGACAACCATTCTTTTAGACAATGGTTACCATCCTGATCAAATCGAAAAGAAGTTGATTAAAGTCTATCCAGAGATAATGACCAAAATTCAGTTTGAACTCTCCCCAAAACCGTCTAAAGCAGAAAAAGCTGAGAAGAATTTATCGGGATTTGTGCCAGTAAAAACTCGATGGGTGATCGAAAGAAGTAATGCTTGGATGGAACGTTGTAAATCTTTAGTTAAAAACTTTGAGCGTACTTTAGAGAACTCCACCAGCAAAATTTATCTTTGTTTTTTGCGCCTTTTATTACGACGATTGGCTGTATCTTAAGATGCCAAATGGGTTCTATATGGGCGCATCCTCTTTTTTAGGTGCTATCAGGAAATTAACATTGGCACCGTTTATCTAACGTGTTTCCCGCTTAGTTTTACTGTCGAACTCACGTTACTGTAGGTTATCAACAGAAGGTCATCGCCGTGCCACCTTGGAAATTTAGGGATTAGGGATGACAAAATTAAAATGTTGGCAACTTTTATGTCAAGTTGACACAGTAAAGGGCTGTCGTTTTCTCATCGACGGAGAAATTAACGTATGGTACGAAGATTCGATACATTCCCAATTGAACCATAAATATTAGTTCAATTAAAAAAAACCCAAAATAGAGATCAGAGTAAGTTTCCTATCGCTGAAAGTATTGTAAATAAAGGATTCTGTTGAAAAACACGGCCTCGCTTTTCCCGAGAACAGCCCTTAATTTTTAGAATTTCTTAACCGGGTTGATCGGAAATCCAGTGAGTTCAGATAAATCACTAATTTTGACCATCCCCCACCAAGCTATTGGCGGCGAAGTACCTGGCAATATCTATACCGCATTACACCGCATTACTTTTTTATCCCTGGACAAGTACCTTGTCTATGCCCGCTTCACTAGGGCAAGGAAATTAGGCGACAATGTTGCAGACATAGCTGGACAATGGTGGCGGGGTTAGTCTAGTTTCCTACCCAATAAATGGACTAATTCCCCAGGATGGCGATCGCCCTAGGAAATTAGCGTAGGCAATCCAAACATCAACAGAGGGATAAGCGTCGCCAATTTGTTAATAAAGCCAACCCAATTTTTAGCGGTGGCTTTGTTGAACCGCTAGGATTCTTCCCCACCATTCCGCCGAAGGGCCGTCCAATTTCTCCACCTCGACAAATTGGGCAGGAGCTTCCTCGATCGCCGTTGGCTCTTCTTCAATTTCCTTGTTAGGTTTCCGTTTCAAATTAGCAGGTGCTGATTCCACTATTGGAATTTAGGAATGGCAAAACCAAAACGTTGGCAACTTTTACGTCAAGTTGACACAGTTCATACGTTTGCAATAATCCACTTCGGGCTGGACATGTAATCTGCGTAATCTTTTTGCCGTATGGTTTAGCGTTAGTCTTCAGATATATTTTGAAACCAACTCAGACCTTGAATATTCTTTATTTAAACCGGTGCCGTTGGGGAAAAATTCAGCAATCAAACCGAGCGGGGCGGGTAGCAGTTCCGGCAGATAGCAAAATTTCCCAATCAACAGTTGGTCTCCCAATGCCCAAATTCCAGTGGTCATAAAAGTGTTGTTTTGCCGATGGAATGACTTGAGCTGATTTCGGTGAGGAGATCGCTCTGAACCCAAAAGCCATCAAATTTACTCACTGTAATATCCCCTAGGACTTTCACCTGGCAGGCCAATCTCCGGGGTGGCAATGTGAGGTGGAAGCCAATAACAATAAGTTGAATGATTTGGCTCTCCACATTGTTGGCATTACAACCCTTTCAGTGCTATTGGTTATTGCCGGGGTGGGGTTACAACTGGGAGAAATTTAACCCTTAATCCTTTCCTGGAGCCTAGTGTAGCGTTTCCGTTCTTGTTGTTGCC
The DNA here is from genome assembly GCF_014698605.1 of Synechocystis sp. FACHB-383. Taxonomy (NCBI): domain Bacteria; kingdom Bacillati; phylum Cyanobacteriota; class Cyanophyceae; order Synechococcales; family Merismopediaceae; genus Synechocystis; species Synechocystis sp. FACHB-383. The sequence goes on from NZ_JACJTJ010000009.1 coordinate 62,517, forward strand.
GCACAGCATAGCCCAAAGCCTTGGGGGAACCAATCACTAAAGCTAACTGTTTTGCCCTGGTGAGTCCAGTGTAAAAAAGGTTACGGCTCAGTAAGAGAAAGTGTTGCATATAGAACGGCAGAATGACCACAGGATATTCAGACCCCTGGCTTTTATGGATGCTGATGGCCCAAGCTAAACCAATCTCGTTCAAATCCGCAAAATCATAGTCCACAGTTCTTTCTGCATAGGTAATCCTCAATATTTGCTCCTCCTTATCAATAGAAGTGATGGTGCCCTGGTCGCCGTTGAACACTTCCCGGTTGTAGTCATTTTTGAGTTGCATAACCCGATCGCCAGTGCGGAATATGGTGGTTCCCCGTTGGAGCTGGGGCTTATTTTCTTGGGGAGAATTAAGGATGGATTGCACTACGGCATTGAGGTTGCGGGTACCTACTACACCCCGTTGCATGGGGCAGAGCACCTGGACATCCTGGCGGGGGTTGAAGCCCTGCTTGGGAATGAAGTCGGTCAATAATTCCCCAATTAACTGCACTCCATGGTCTGGTTCCGTACCGCCATTGTGCCAAAGGCAATCGGATTGGGGTTGGTCAGAAATGGTTTCCATCTGGGGATAACAACCCCGGTTGATTTCATGGGCATGGCGAATGATGGCACTGGCCGCCGCCTGCCGAAAGACTTGATTTAACCTGACCACGGTTATCTGTTGGGAAGCAATCAAATCCCGCAACACATTTCCCGGCCCAACGGAGGGCAACTGGTCAATGTCCCCCACCAACAATAATTGGGTATTGTGGGCGATCGCCTTAAGCAGGGAATGGGATAGAAATAAATCCAGCATGGAAGCTTCGTCCACAATCACCGCATCAAAGGGCAGAGGATTATCTTCATCACGCTTGAAGCCCATAGTGTTGGGATCAAATTCCAATAGGCGGTGCAGGGTTTTGGCCTCTAGCCCGGTCATTTCCCCTAACCGCTGGGCGGCTCTACCCGTCGGGGCCGCTAGTCCGATCTTTTTACCCATGGCTTTCCAAAGGGCAACGATGGTGCGGGTGGTGAAGGTTTTCCCTGTTCCTGGGCCACCGGTGAGAATCATTAACCTATGACTAGCAGCTAGAACCACAGCAGTATATTGTTGTGTTGACAATTCCAGTTCATTTCTGTCGGTATAGCGGCTAATCCAGCTTTTTACCCTTGCTACATCCACCAATTGTCCACTAGCTAGTTTTTGCGTCACATAACCTGCCAATTTACATTCAGTGTGGTAGAAAGTAGGCTTGAACAGCAGGATTTCTTCTTCACTCAATACTTCCTGCATTAAGTCCTGAACCCCTACCATTTCCTTCACTATGGTCAACACCGCTTCCTCTGTGGCTTCAAATTCTTCCGTGCTCAGCTTGGAGATCGCCTCTTTGATTAACTCCGGTTGGGGCAGGTGGCAATGGCCTTGTTCTGATGCTTCCCCTAAAGTGTGAAGAATGCCGGCCCGGTAACGAAATTTGGAGGTGGGAGCAATGCCTACCTGTTGGGCAATTTTGTCTGCTGTCAGAAAGCCAATGCCAAAAATATCGTCCGCCAATTGGTAGGGGTTATCCGTCACAACCTTGATGGCATCATCCCCATACTGCTTGTAGATTTTGACAGCGTAGGTAGTGGACACTCCATGGCCCTGGAGAAACAGCATCACTTCCTTGATGGCTTTCTGCTCTGCCCAGGTACTCTGGATCATCCTCACCCGTTTCTTGCCAATGCCCGGTACCTCAATCAGGCGATCTGATTTTTCTTCAATAATTTCCAGGGTTTCTAAGCCAAAGTGGGCCACAATTCTTTTTGCGGTGACGGGGCCAACTCCCTTGATTAGCCCACTGCCCAGATATTTCTCAATACCGGTCAACGTAGCGGGCTTGGTTTCGTGGTATTGACTAACCTGGAACTGGGAACCGTATTTTGGATGTTCTTTCCAAATTCCCTGTAACTTCAGGGTTTGCCCTGCTTGGATATGGGCAAAATTCCCCACCACGGTGGTTAATTCCTTAGTCCTGGGGATTTGTAGTCGAGCCACGGTGTAACCAGTTTCCTCCGCATGGAAAGTGATCCGCTCAATTACCCCGGTCAAATACTCTGTTGGTTTTTCCATCAGATGCTAAAGGTGACTTCTAGGGCTAGATATTCTCTGTAACTGCACCCGTAAATTGTCCCTAGGTCGGGGACTGGGGGTAACAACCAGCTCTAGATTCTGCCCCGGCAATAACGTCCAATCAAATCGTTCAATCAAACGGGTAGCAAACAGCTTCATTTCTAACCGGGCAAAGGGGGGATTTTGAATGGCACTACCATCGGGGGTAAAACGTTCTGGGTCAAATTTTTCTGGCTCTGGGTATAAATCTGGATCGGCATGGGTGCCTGTAATTTGGTAGGACACTAACCAGCCTTTTGGGAACTGAAAACCCTGGAATTCACAATCTCGAATTAATTCCCGAAAACCTCCCCCCATTGGAGGGATCAATCGCAATACTTCCTGCAATATCTGGTCTAAATAGGGCATCTGCTTAAACATTTCCACCGTTAACCCTTCCCCTAAATCCAATCCAGCCTGCTCCTGTCTTACCTTGTTCCGAACATCTGGATGTTGTCCCAATAGCAAACAGAAAGAGGCGATCGCCGACGTGAGGGTTTCGTGGCCCGCAAACAACAACAGTAAAATCTGATCCTTTAGTTCGGACAAAGATAAAGGCTGACCATCATCGTCCCTAGCCGCCAGTAACATGCCCAACGCATCTTCTTCACTGGGGGGTTGCTGTTGGCGGACTTTGATAATTTGCTCTAGCTCCGCCAGTAATAAAGCCCTGGCTCGTTTGGACTTAACAAACATGGTGGTGGGTAAAGAAATGGGTAAGCTAAACAATCCTTGGATATAGGTTTCAAACCAAGGGAATAGTTGAGGGTTTTGAATAGCCTCTTCCCCCATAAATAATGTGGCCGCTACATCGAAAGTCATTCGCCGCAATTCGGGATACCAAGTTACCTCTCCTTTTTTTTCCCATTGGTCTAAATAGCCCTGAATAATTCTGTCCATTTTCAGAAGATAACCGGCCAGTGCCCTAGGCAAAAATGCTTGGTAAAGAATACGACGACGGGAGCGATGCACTTCCCCCATTTGAGTTGCCAAAGCATTGGGGCCCAACAAAATTCTGGTGCTAAGGGGCCAAGTTGCCTGGAAGGTTTCCTGCTCCTTGGTGAACAAAAAGCGGTTTGCCTGGGCCCCAAATACAAAAATTACATTCTTGCCAAATAAACGGGTCTTGAAGATGCCCCCAAATTTCTTCTGTCGTTTTTTGTTAAAGTCCCCATCGTTAAAAAAACTCAGAGTTTCCCCCAACCATGGCAAGCCAAAGTCACCGGGGGGAATAGGTAGGGAAGAAATGTCCGCAGGGGAAGTAGTCATGGAAAAAACGTCGACAATTTAAAGAGGTACCAAATTCACAAATCGGAGATTTTGCTGTTAATGCACTGCTACCCTAACCATTATTGATGGGGAGTATTGGTAATTCAACTGTCACTTAAATTAAATAAATTTCTAGCCTAGGATAAACGTCTTTCCTGGCGAGCTATAGCTTCCTCCAGCAGGTTCGGATTTTCAAGAAATTGCTCCAAAAATGTGGCGATCGCCGTTTCCACTAGCACTTCTTTGTAGGGAGTGGATGATTTTCCCCGCTCTAGGCATAGCTGTAAATGAACACGGTCTAATTGCTCCACTAGCCTACTATCAAGCTGATAAGTTACTTTCTTGATTTGTATTGGTTTTGCTCTAGACTGGTCTTCTAGTTGACCTGCTAAACTCCTGAATTGTTGACTTGTTGACTTTTTATTCTCACTATCTTCTGGCAAGCTGGCGTGTTCACTGGTTAACGTGTTAGCTGAGTTGAAATCAGAATAAGTGCTAAGAACACTATCTGACTTGGATTCTAGGGGATCATTATCGGTAAGTCTTACTTTTTTCTGGGCCATGTTTAAGCCTCCATGGATTTGATAATGGTGGAATAGGGATGGGTTAGCTTGGGGTCATTGGCATAAATATGGATTGGTTCCCCGGCTAAATTTGCTTCGGCAAAGCGAATTGATTTTGGTACAGGGGGAAAGATGAGTGATTTGCCAAACCGTTTTTCTAGGGAAGTAATTACATCCCTGGACATAACCGTTTGTTCAAACATCGTTGGCAGAATTCCCAATATTTCAATGGTGGGATTGAGTCGTTTTTTAACTGAGGCAATAGTTTCCAACAGGGAAGCTAATCCCTTCAAAGCAAAAAATTGGCATTGTACGGGAACTAAAACGTAGTCAGCTAATGCCAAACCATTCAATGTCAACAGACCGAGAGAGGGGGGACAGTCAATCAAAATATGGTCATATTCTCCCTGAATTGGCTCCACTTGTTCCTTGAGTAAATAGAAGTTGCCTACTTTACCAAGAATTTCTGTTTCACCCTTAGCCAAGGTAATATCCGCGGGCAGAATGTCCAGGTTAGTCCAGCAGGTGTTGGCGATCGCTGGCTTTAAGGCGCATTGCTCAGTGATGACTTCATAGGTTGTGGCTTGTCCTTCCTCCACCTCCATCCCTAACCCGGTGGTTAGATTCCCTTGGGGATCTAGATCAATCAGTAGAACCCTTTGCGATTCGGAAAGTAGTCCCCCAAGGCATAGGGTAGAAGTTGTTTTAGCCACACCCCCCTTTTGATTGCAAACGGCAATTATCATAGTCTTCCTAACCAGGCAGATTGTTAACTTGTTGACTGTTCCAACCTTGAAAAGGTTGCAGCGTAGTCTTTTCTGCCGTTGCCACTTCCTAAAAATACCACCAGTTATATGGTCAACATTCCAACTTAACAACAAGTTAAATTAATTTGCCCATGGCGATCTCACTTTTAGCCTTTTTAAGGGGGAAAGACTTGATTTTGATAATTCCCTAGGGAACTTTATTTCCCGTGTGTTTTAGGGATATTTTTGTGAGTGTTATTTGTACTAAAACTACAAAAAGAGATTAAAAACGGGAATAATATCTATCTGGTTGAACAGACAACCAGTTAACAAGTTAACTGGTTAACCATAATGGCGATCGCCACCGCAACCATGCACTATCAAACTGGAATAGGGTGTTTTTGTATTTGCCAATATCTATTAATTGAGAATTAATCCTAATATTGATGGCAAAGGATGATGATAATTTGGCTTTTTATGGCAGTCAAATAACCATAATGCTTGCAGTGTATGGATTTAGTCCAATAATACCAGGACTGCTCAAATATGTATTATCACAGCCTTAATATTTATACTGGCTTCCCCTTTGGTCAGAAGTGATGGCGATCTCTCTTCTCCATTCAATGGAAATTCCTTTTACAAAAATTGTTTCCCATTGCAGAATCAAAGCAGAGGATGTTCTGGATTATCGGCAAAAACGAAACGGTGACGCCAGACTACTTTTAAAATTCAGGTAGGTAGAGCTTAAAAAAAATAACTTAACTGTTATCGATTTGTTGGCATTGTTCAAAAACTCTGTGCCTCAGTTTTCAAAGGGGTGTTTTGACTATCTATCCAGCTGAGCATAACCTAAATTACTTGTAACTGCTCAAGAATCGCCGCTCTGACTCTCCGAATGACCTGTCGGCTGTTCCACTGATAATGGTTTAGAAAACGACTCAGGGCTGAAGCTGACTTGATTGGACTATTCTGCGATCGCCGTTGTCTGGGCCTGGGTACGATTAGTCACGATAAAACCAGTTAGAGTTACGCCTGTCACTAAACCGGCCAAACTACAGATCACTGTTTTAGTTTTCATAAATTTTTTCCTGGCGATTTTGTCGCTATCTACTTGATTATGCTGAGTTTTAAATTCAATATTTAATAGCAACTACTTTAGGTAGTTCTATCTTGATTATGGCACTTAGGGATGAAATATTTTGTTTTTTTCTATAGTCAAATTTTAACAGCAGAAATTCCTTAGGATTTTAGATATTTGAAATATTTGAAATGCTTGAAATAGAGTATGACTAACTGCTCAATCTAGCAAAGATGGTAATCTCAAGAAAATCTTAAGTTTCAAGAAAAATTCAAAGAGAAATTTCATCGTGATTTCATATTTCTATGATAGGCTCAAAATATAGATCAGTCCAGGGTGACTGACTCCTCTAAATTCTTCCCTCTGGAAGTTAGGCTAATTTAAACGTTGAATATAATTCCAATGCCCACGAAAGCGATCGCAGTAAACTGGAGAGATATGTTTTTATCTCCTCTAACGATCCTCAAAAGAGAGACCTACAGATTAAATTTTCTATTTTTGTAAAAGGAAAGTAAAAAAATGGATAATCTGCTCCTTAAATTACGGGGAATGAGTTGCGCTTCCTGTGCCTCGAATATTGAAAAAGCTATTCAATCGGTTCCAGGAGTTGCTGAGTGCCAGGTAAATTTTGGGGCGGAACAGGCAATAGTTCAATACAATCCCCAACAAACCAGTCCGAAAACCATTCAAGCGGCGGTAGTCAGCGCCGGCTATCAAGCATTTCCCCTAGAAGAAATGAACGCGGATCGTGATGATGAGGAAAAAAAGTCTCGCCAAGCTGAAACCCTTGATCTAAAACGCAAAATCTGGGTCGGTGGGATTTTCAGTGTCCTGTTAGTTTTGGGTGTAATTCCTGAAATGTTAGGGATAAATCTGTCCTTTATTCCTGCTTGGTTGGGTAATCCCTGGTTACAGTTAATTTTGACAACGCCAGTTCTATTTTGGTGTGGACAATCCTTTTTTATTGGTGGCTGGAAAGCTTTTAAACGGCATACTGCCACCATGGATACCCTCATTGCTTTAGGGACTGGAGTAGCTTATTTTTATTCTCTTTTTGTGCTTCTTGTTCCTGGTTTTTTTACCGCAGAAGGATTAACGCCCCATGTCTATTTTGAAGTGGCGGCAACAGTAACAACGTTAATTTTATTAGGACGATTATTTGAGAATATTGCTAAAGGCGAAACCTCGGAAGCCATTCGTAAATTAATGGGTTTACAGGCTAAAACCGCAAGAGTTATTCGTGATGGTAAAGAATTAGATATTGCCATTGAAGCAGTTATTTTAGAAGATATTATTGTAGTCCGTCCTGGAGAAAAAATTCCTGTAGATGGAGAAATTGTTGAGGGTTCTTCCAGTATTGATGAAGCGATGGTGACAGGGGAAAGTGTCGCCGTTAAAAAACAGCCTGGGGATGAGGTTATTGGAGCAACCATTAATCAAACAGGGAGTTTTAAATTTCGCGCTACTAGAGTCGGAAAAGACACCGTTTTAGCCCAAATTGTTAAGATGGTACAGCAAGCCCAAGGCTCTAAAGCTCCGATTCAAAAGTTAGCGGATCGCATAACAGGTTGGTTTGTCCCTGTCGTGATGGCGATCGCCATTCTCACGTTTATTATTTGGTTTAATGTCATGGGTAACATCACCCTGGCTATGATTACAACGGTGGGGGTTTTGATTATTGCTTGTCCCTGTGCCTTAGGATTAGCAACCCCAACTTCCATCATGGTAGGAACAGGAAAAGGAGCAGAAAATGGCATTTTAATTAAGGGAGCTGATAGTTTAGAATTGGCCCACCAAATTAAAACTATTGTGTTAGATAAAACGGGGACGCTTACCCAGGGAAAACCTACAGTCACGGATTTTTTGACTGTTAAGGGTATTGCCGATGGGAATGAAATGAATTTATTAAAATTGGCGGCTTCTTTGGAGCGAAATTCAGAACATCCCTTAGCAGAAGCAGTGGTCAGGTATGCCCAATTTCAACAAATTAAGGTAGGGGAAGTTGAACAATTTCAAGCGATCGCCGGTAGTGGGGTACAGGGAATTGTAGAAGGTAAATTAATCCAAATCGGGACGCAACGTTGGATGCAAGAATTGGGGATTGGAACTCAGTTTTTAGAAGCCGATAAAAATGCGTGGGAAAATGCAAAGAAAACCGTTGTTTGGTTATCTGTAGCGGGTCAAATTGAAGCAATTATGGGCATCGCTGACGCGCTCAAGCCCTCCTCGGCGGCAACGGTAAAAGCCTTTAAAAAACTCGGTTTAGAAGTGGTGATGTTAACGGGGGATAATCAAGCTACGGCGGAGGCGATCGGGTTAGAAGTGGGGATTATTCGCGTTTTGGCCCAAGTCCGTCCTGAACAAAAAGCCGCCAAAATCAAAGAATTACAGGCAGAAGGCAAAATTGTTGCAATGGTAGGAGACGGGATAAACGATGCCCCTGCCCTAGCCCAAGCTGACGTGGGGATTGCCATTGGCACAGGAACGGATGTGGCGATCGCCGCTTCTGATATTACGCTAATTTCTGGGGATTTACAGGGAATTGTGACTGCCATTCAACTCAGCCGTGCCACCATGCAAAATATTCGCCAAAATCTTTTCTTTGCCTATATTTATAACATAGCAGGTATTCCCATCGCGGCAGGTATTTTGTTTCCTTTTTTTGGTTGGTTACTAAGTCCAATTATTGCAGGAGCGGCGATGGCTTTAAGCTCGGTTTCCGTTGTGACCAATGCGTTACGTTTACGAAAATTTCAACCTAAAGTAATTATCTAAAGAGGAAATGAATCATGAATCAACGAATGATTTGGGGAACATTAACAGGATTGGGAATTTTTATTTTCACGGCATCGGCAGGAGAAGCCGTTCCCATGCCTTCCGAGCATTCTAATTCGACTACTCAATTTCGGCGTATTGAGCAACCCTTGGGGCTAAAAGCGATCGTTACTCTAGGGGGATTAGGCTTAATTGGTTTAGAGTTATGGTGGTTTTTATTCAGCCAACCTACAACGAAAAAAGCTGAATCGGATCAAGGCATTCAATCTTTAGATATTTCCGTTGATGGTGGTTATGAACCCGCGTTAATTGTGGTTAAATTGGGTCAATTAGTTAGATTAAATTTTTTTCGTAAAGATACTAATAGTTGTCTGGGAACAGTTCTGTTTCCAGATTTTCAGATTGCTCAAGATTTACCTCTTAATCAAGTTACAACCATTGAGTTTACCCCTGACAAGCCTGGTAAATATCCCTTTACCTGTGGAATGAGTATGTTTCATGGGGAAATAGAAGTCCAGGCTTAACAATTGCATCGTAAATTTTCAATAATTAATATTTGAAATTGAATCTTCCATTGATTTTTTCACCGTTAATATCACTTAAGATTGCAAGTTTATAATCTCCTACTATTTGGGTAGAAAAAAGGGCAGTATAGTGCTTATCTTTGTCACTATATTTAAAATCAATATTTTGTTGGGTTCCATCAGGTAACTGAATTTTACCGGTCACAGTGGCATTAGGAATAGGCGTATGATCAGTTCCTTTTTGCAGATAAAAATCGAGATGGAAACCACCAGCTTCTTTGAGGGTAGCCAGTTCTAAATGGTAGGGGCCGACTTCTACTACTTGTCCTCCTTGACCCCCATTAGATTCAGTTTTATTTTCCTCAACATTTTCCGTAGGAGCAATACTAGGAGACGGTAGGGGACTCGTCGGTGTATCGGTGGTGGGGGCTGGAGTATTACAGGCATTTAGCAATAGAATAATGACTGCAATAAGACCAAAGTTGATGAAGGAAAAGTATTTCATGATTTTTAGAAAAATCCCCGTAAATTTAGTGCGGGGATTATGTCGGTTTATTGTTGAGTTGTGTTTTTAATCTTAGAAATATTCCAGATTAAAATTTTACATTAATCGTAAGTCTGCACTTGTCTTGAACCTAGGGGAATTGTTTCATTTAGTTTTGCCATTGTCCCATAGATGCGATAAATCCAATTTTCACTAAATCCTGTCGTGCGAACATTCTTTAGACTAATTATTAGTGTATCACTATCAGATACAGGAGAGAGAAAATCAATAATAACTTGATTGTTCTTGATGGAAAAATTGCTATTAATTGGTTGATTATATTGATTGTCAACCTTGACTTCTCCATTGATTTTTATACCTTTGGGAATTTGAATAGTTAAAGACGATAAACCTATCTTAGGTACGTTGAGTGTAAAATAATGTGTCGCATTTTGCACTCTTGCATAACTTGGAAGCGCTCCACTTTTTATATCATAAGCAAAGGCAGAAGAGTTGATAAAACCCATCGGTAAAAAAGACGCTATCAAACTAGCAATTAAGATTTTTTTCATGAATTAACTTCGTGATTGTTACATCATATACATAATAAACAATCATTATGAAATTAAAATGAAATAGTATTCTATTAATTACAATAAATTCGCTATTTATTTAAGGTAGTAAACAGTATAAAAGTGGCTAAGAAATTGTTTGTTGGTATAGTGCTGAGAAGTGCAATAAGAATTAGGTTCAAAAATCACCTATCATTTTGGCGGTGTCGAACTTAGGGAATTATTTAGGATAAAACAAAAATATTGTCGGAATGGGTCCGAATTTTGATTAGGAAAAAGTATTTCATAAAGAATCTAAACCTTGGTTAGGGTATTGAGATGATGAGATTTTGATGTGGGAACTGTAATAGATGGACGCAGAAAACGTCCAAATTGGGCATATAGGGCTGGTAATACCAGTAGGGTTAAAGCAGTGGAGGTAAAGAGTCCGCCTAGAATAACGATCGCCAGGGGTTGGAGAATTTCCTTGCCGGCTCCGGTGCCGATCGCCAGGGGAAGCATACCTAGGGCGGAGGTGAGGGCGGTCATCAAAATCGCCACCAACCGTTCCTGGGAACCTTCATGAATAACCTGAGAAAGGGGTAATGCTAGGGCAATTTTTTGATTGTAATTATCCACTAGCAATAAACCATTGCGGACAGCGACACCAAAGAGGGTAATAAAACCCACTAGGGAAGCAACGGAAATAACGCCTCCCGTCACGGCGATCGCCAAAATCCCTCCAGCTAAGGCCAGGGGCAGATTGATCATAATCATCAGAGTGGCGGGCAAAGATTTAACCGCAAAATACATCAGAATAGTAATAACAATTATTGATAAAAAGCCAAACAGTAAAAGGTTTTGACTAGCCCTTTCCTCCGATTCAAATTGGCCACCGTACTGGATGAAGTAACCTGTGGGGAGGGAGACTTTTTCCTTTACTTGGGCTTGAATATCGTTAACCACGGAACGGAGATCCCTACCCTGAACGTTGGCGGAGGCAATAATCAACCGGGAGACATTTTCCCGATTAATGGTGTTAGGCCCCGTGCCGTAAGTAATCTGTGCCACTTGGGCCAAGGGGATTTTTGCTCCAGTGGGGGTATCTACTAGCAAGTTGCTGATGGTTTCTAAATTGTTGCGGGCATCTGCCTTCAGCCAGACCAAGAGATCAAATAATTGTTGGTCTTGTAAAACCTGAGAGGCAACTCTGCCATTCAATGCGGTTTCGACCAAGCCGGCAAGTTGCCCAACGGTTAGTCCATATCGTCCTGCGGCCAGGCGATCAAACTGAATTTGCACCTGACGGACAGGGACTTGGGGTTCTAGCTGTAAGTCAACGAGGCCGGGAATCTCCGCCATGGCTGTTTCCACCGATTTGCCGATGGTGCGGAGTTGTTCCAGGTCGGGGCCAAAGATTTTAACGGCGATCGCACTCCTCACCCCGGAAAGTACTTCATCCATGCGGTGGGAAATAAAACCGCCAATATTGGGAGCAACCCCAGGGATGCGATTAAATTCTGCCCTTAGGGTTTCAATGCTGGCTTCTCGGTCGGCTATACCCGCATCACTAAGTTCTACATCCAAATGTCCTAAATTCACGCCACCGGCATCAGCATCCCCCGGTGCACGACCGGAGCGCAATTGTACAGTGCTAAAGCGTGGATCATCCTTGAGAGCATCCTGAAGGGCAAAACCTACTCGATTAGTAGCTTCGAGGGAACTGCCAGGATAGAGGAGCATGGCATTCACCAAGGAGCGTTCCTGAAATTCCGGTAAAAAGACCCTTCCCATACTGGGTACTAAGCTCAGGGAAAAGATAAAAAAGGCGATCGCCGCCCCAATAATCCAGTGGGGATGGTGGGTACTGAACTTTAATAGGGGTTGATAGATTCTTTGGCAAATGCGAGCTAACCAAGTTTCATCACTGGGCAAACGGCAAGGGGCAAGTAAAAGGGCGCAAAGGGCAGGGGAAAGGGTCATGGCCACTAGGGTAGAGGCAAAAATAGACAATAGATAAGCTATGCCCATGGGAGCAAAAATACGCCCTTCGACCCCCGTTAGACTAAAGATTGGGGCAAAAACAACGGCAATAATTACCGTGGAAAAAATAACACTGGTACGGACTTCAACGGAGGTATCGTAAACTACCTGGAAGGGATGCTTGGGATTGCCCAAGGCCTGGTTTTGGCGGAGACCTCGATAGCAATTTTCCATATCCACAATGGAGTCATCGACAACGGAGCCGATCGCCACCGCTAAGCCTCCGAGGGTCATTGCATTAATGCCCTGGCCAAACCAACTTAAAATCATCATGCCAATGAGAATGGAGAGGGGAATGGCACTGAGGGTAATAATGGCAGTACGCCAATTCATTAAGAACAGCACCATGACGACAGCGACGATGATAATGCCATCCCGCAAGGAATCCCGGACATTGGCGATCGCCGCATCAATAAAACTTTCTTGCCGAAAAGTGACCTGGAGATTAACCCCGGTGGGCAGGGCCGCTTTGACCTCTGCCATAGCTTTTTCCACCGCCTTACTCACCGTCGGGGTATCGGCCTGGGGTTGTTTATCAATCACCAGCACCACCGCCCGTTGGCCATCTATACTGCCATCTCCCCTCGTCAAGGCGGGCCCAATGGTCACGTCTGCCACATCCCGGAGCAGAATGGGTTTACCGTCCCTGGCCGTCACCACAGAATCCGCCAATTGGGAGATATTTTCGATGCGCCCCAAACCTCGAATCACGTCTTCTTGGTCGGCGGTCAATAAAAATCCCCCCGCCGCATTGACATTGGCTTCTTCTACTGCTTCTGTCACCTGTTGTAGGGAAATGTTAAAAGCTTTGAGGCGGGCCGGATCGACCAGAACTTGATATTGCTTAACATCCCCCCCATAGGCAACCACCTGGGAAACCCCTGGTACGGCCAAGATTTGATTGGTGATTTCCCGATCCACCCGCCGCCGCACTTCCATCAAATTAGCTTCGGGACTCTCCGCCGACCCATCCACCGTCAAGGCATACATTAAAATTGTACTAATAGGGGAAGACACAGGGGAAATTTGCGGTTCCTCCGCCCCGGTAGGTAGTTTACTCCGGGCAGATTGCAAGCGTTCAGTCACTAATTGTCTGGCTCGGTAAATGTCTGTGTTATTCGCAAAAATAGCCTTAACAACGGAAATACCTACGGCGGAGGATGAACGTACCACTTCTACCCCTGGGGTTCCATTAACCGCACTTTCAATGGGCAGGGTAATTAGGGTTTCCACTTCCTCTGGTGCTAAGCCTGGGGCTTCCGTTTGGATTTCAACTTGGGGAGGGGCAAAGGGGGGGAACACATCCAAGGGCATCCGGGTTAGGTTGTAGGCCCCTAAAATGGTCACCAGAATGGCTCCAATAACAACTAACCAGCGTTGGGCGATCGACCATTTGAGGATGGCATTAATCATTTTCTAGGTAAATAACAGGGGTTTGGTTACTGAGCTTGCCGAAGTATGGATTGCTTCGGCGGGGCAGGGAATTTAGGAAAAGTCCTGGTGGGAGGAAGTTTCAACTAGTACTTTTTCAACTTCCAGGGATGGCTCATCTTGGCTTGCCATTAAGGTGCGTTCCCCCAAAGGTTGATTCTGTTGTCGTTTTCCCCACAGACTGCCGGCCCAAAAAATTCCAGCGGCCGCCACTATTCCCCCCAGAGGTAAAAACCATCGTGATGATGTGGGCAAAGAAAAGTTAGATTCTGTTGTTTCTAATGATTCTTCAGTTTTTTTGGCCTTTTCAGGGGGTTTGGTGCGTAAGGATTGTGCGTAAAGTTGACTAGCCCGTTGGGAGACAACTAAATCCCCGGCAAATAAACCTTCTTTGATTTCCACCCAATCCCCGGAAACTTGCCCTAGGGTGACTGTAATCGGTTCAAAAATATTGCCATTCTGCACAAAAACCAGATTTTGCTGATCGTTGGTTTTAACAATGGCTGATTGGGGAACCGCAAGAACCGGGGTAGGGGTGCGGTCGGTTAAAACTTCCAATTCTACGAACAGTCCGGGCTTAAGTTGACCATCAGCATTATCCAATGTCGCTTTCACGGAGACGGTACGATTTTCCCCTTCCACCACGGAACCAATTTGATTAATCCGTCCCCGAAAAGTTTTGCCCGGTGAACTACTAACCCAGCCCCGGATTCCTTGGCCTTGGCGAATTTTGCTTAAATCCTTTTCGTAAATATTGGCTGAAACTTGAACTTGCTGACTATTGATAATGGTAAAAATCGGTTCCCCTGCATCCTGTCGGGATTCTCCGACCTTAATTTCATGCTCTGGGGTAGTGGCGGGGTCAATAACTATGCCAGTCATGGGGGCTGTGATCACAATGGTGCCATCGGGGCGGGCATTAGTTCCTAGTTGTTGCAAACGGGTCTGATAGGTTTCTTCGCTTAATTTGACCTGTTTTTGGGCAACATTTAAGGCAGTTTGGGCCCTTTTGATTTGGGCGAC